>CAMPAA010000004.1 GCA_946631345.1 uncultured Verrucomicrobiota bacterium | reverse complement strand
CGGCGGTCCTGGCGGCGGCGTTCGGCAAGTTCGCGTTCTTCGCGCTTGCCGGCGGCGACGGCTTCAATCCCGATCTTCCTCAGGGCGTGATCTGGTTTTGCGGATGGGCCTACGCCACGGCGATGCTGCTGACGCTCTTCGCGTTCGTCGCTGCGGTGGTGGATGTTGCGCTGCGGCTTGCGTTGCATCCCGTAGCCGTGCGCACAAAGCGCGTCCGCATGGCGGCCCTTGCCGTGTGCGTGGCGGCGGTGTCGTTCTGGGGGATGTACGAAGGCGTGCGCATTCCGTCCGTCAAGCGGGTGGAGATCGCCTGGCGCGAGCTGCCGCCTGAGTTCGACGGCTACCGCATCGTGCACATGAGCGATCTCCATGGCTCCACGGCGGCCCGGCGCGGACGCTTCGAGCGGATCGTAGAGCGCGTGAACGGGTTAGACGCAGACCTCATAGCCATAACCGGCGATTTCGTGGACGGACGTGTCGCGAACCGCGGCGAGGACATGGCGCCGCTGGCCGGCCTTAGGGCGAAGGATGGCGTTATGGGATGCACCGGCAACCACGAGGCGTACTGGGAATGGGGGGCTTGGCTGTCGGCGTTCAGGAGATGGGGGATCGAGTTCCCCGAGGAGACTGGGGTGCGCCTTATCCGTAGAGGCGACGCCGCTCTTGCCATCGGCGGACTTGTCGATCCTGCGTTCATGGGGTGGGGAATTGACTTTAGGATCGACCAGAAGGCACGTTCGGCGTTTGCCGGAGCGCCCGTCGACGCCTTTCGCATCCTGCTGTTCCACCGCCCGCTCACAGCGGCCATCGATGCGGAGGACGCCGATGTGCGCCTGCAGCTCTCCGGCCACACGCATGGCGGCGCAATGCCGGGCGTAGACCTGCTCGTCGCTCGCTCGAACGAAGGGCGCACGCGCGGACTGTACCAGTTTGCGCCCGGGCGCTTCCTGTACCTTTCTCCCGGCACAGGCCAGTGGGCCGGCTTCCCGCTGCGGCTATTCAACCCGGCAGAGATCACGGAGATCGTTCTGCGCCGCTTGTGATATAATTCACGCTACATGAACGACTTTCTCGACAGGGTGGCGAACATTCTAGAGACTCCGGCGGTGACGACGGAGCTGGAGTTCCGTTCGGTGCGCGGATGGGGCTCCATGATGGGATTTGCGCTGTTCATCATGCTTGAGGATGAATACGGCGCTAAACTCACGCCGGAGGAGTTCCGCGCGCTGAAGACTGTCGCGGACCTGATGCGCGTGGCGGGGGTGGCGGCATGAAAAACCTGGTCATAGTCGGCGCAGGCGGATTCGGCCGCGAGATGTTCGGCGCGGCGCGCGAGGCCGTCGGGTTCGGCGAGAGGTTCGTCATCAAGGGGTTCCTCGACGGCAACCCCGCTGCGCTTGACGGCTTCTCCGGCTATCCCGGAATCATTGGAACGCCCGAGACCTACCGAATTGAGCCTGATGACGTATTCGTGACCGCGCTCGGCAGCATTGCGTCGCGGCGGCGCTGCGCAGGCATGATCGAGGCGCGTGGCGGAGTGTTCATCCCGATAATACACCGATCCGCTTCGCTCGGGCCGAACGTCTCCGTGGGCGCTGGCGCGTTCGTCGCGCACAACGCGGTGCTTACGGCTGACGTGAGCGTGGGGCGGCATACCTGCGTGTTCCACGGCACCGTGGTCGGCCACGACACCGCGCTTGGCGACTATTCGCACCTGTATTCTCTGGTGTCCGTCGGCGGCGGCGTTAAGGTCGGCGAAGGCGCAGCAGTGTTCCCCGGCGCCAAGATTGTGCCGCGCGTATCCATTGGTGATAATGCGACGGTCGGGATCGGCAGCACGGTCATCCGCGACGTGGCACCCGGCATAACCGTGTTCGGCACTCCGGCCGAGCGGTTCCGTATATTTTAAAGGCAGGAAGGCATGGGATTCTTCAAGGCATATGACATGCGAGGGACGTTCGGGGTCGATTTCGATCTCGATACCGTCGAAAAGGTGGGAAGGGCGCTGCCGAGGGTGGTCGGCGGCAAGCGATGGCTCGTGGGGCGCGATTGCCGCACGACATCCGAGGCCGTGCGCGACGCGCTCGTGCGGGGGCTTGAGGCGGCCGGGGCCGAGGTTACGGATATTGGCCTTGCCACAACCCCGATGGTCTATTTCTTCACGGTGAAGGAGGACTTCGACGGAAGCGTGATGATAACGGCTTCGCACAATCCGCCGACGGACAACGGGCTCAAGGTCTCTCGCAAGGGCGGGCTGCCTGTTGGGTACGAATCTGGGCTGAAGGAAGTGGAGGCGATTGTCCATGGCGCGGCTTGACGACTACGTGGCATGGCTGCTGGAGCACGGCGGCGATGCATCGGGACTTTCCTTCGCAGTGGACTGCAGCGACGGGTCTGCCGGAATCCTCGCGAAGCGGCTTTTCCCCGGAGCGGTGATACTGAACGACACTCCAGACGGCCGTTTCCCGCACCATAGCCCCAACCCGCTCAAGGCCGAGGCCCGCGAGCAGCTCGCCGCCGTAGTGCGCGACAGGGGGCTTGACTGCGGCGTCATCTTCGACGGCGACGCCGACCGCGCAATGTTCGTGGATGAGCGCGGCGCGTTCATCCAGCCGGACTACCTGATACCTGTCGTAGCCGGAACCTTCCGCGAAAAGGGCACCGTGATACACGACGTGCGCACAAGCCGGGCGGCGATCGAACGGCTCGTAGAGGATGGGTTTACGCCCGTCATGGGCAAGGTCGGCCACGCCTACGCCAAGGTGCTCCTGCGCGAGACGGGTGCGATATGCGGCGGCGAGCTCGCAGGGCACTACTATTTCCGTGATTTCGTTCACTGCGACTCCGGAGAGCTTGCGGCACTGCGGATACTGTCTGCGTTCGCGGCGGCGAAGCGCAACGGGCAGAGCGTGAGTGCGTTCATGGCTCCGCTTCTTGGCCGGTACGCAAACTCCGGCGAAGTCAACTTCGAGGTGGACGACAAGCAGTCCGCGATCGGGCGTGTGCTTGCCGTGGCCTCAGGTCTGGCGCGGGAGACGGGGCGCAGCGAGCTCGATGGCTACCGCATCGAATACGACGAAGGGTGGATATCCGTTCGCCAGTCCAACACCGAGCCGCTGCTTAGGCTTATCGTAGAATGCGATTCGCGTGAGCGGATGGAGCGCTGGCTGGAGGCTCTCTCCGCAGCGGTGCGGCGGCAATACTGAGGTCTGCGGCATGGCTACGCTTTGTGATGCAACGGCGCGCTGCGGACTGATCCTCGGCCTTCTCTTCTGCTGCTTGACGCTTGGAGCGGTCCAGGACGGGGAGACTGAGCGGGATGATTGGCGAGGCGTTGCGCTCGACGCCACGGCGACTGCCGACGTGACGAGCGGCTACCTGCTCTACGGCGCGTTAATGAACTCGCAGCCATGCGCGCAGGGCGGCATCGAGGCGGGGGCTTCCCATGACGCGCTCGGACGCTTCGGGATTGGGGCATGGTCCAACTCCGACCTTACGGGACGCCGCCACACGTTCGGAAAGGCGTTCAACGAGAACGACTTCTACCTCCACTATGGCCGGGCGTTTGAGTTGGCTGACGAATTGAGCCTGAACATGCGGGCAATGCACATGTGGTACTGGTACCCCCATTCCACCGGCCGTACGGGGAAAGGATGCCCGTCCAAGCGCGAACTCTATCTGATCGGTTCCCTTGAGAATCCGTATGTGGTGCCGTACGCCATGTGGACGCATGAATGGGAGCTTACTGACGGCACCTACTTCGAGTGTGGCCTTCGTCGGCGGTGCGAGGTGGCGGAGGGCCTGTCCATCACGCCGGCATTCTCCGGCAACTGGCTGTCGCACGGCTACATGACAATCTTCCCGGCGCCACCGGGTGAACGGGCGTGCGAAAGGGGCGTTGGGTGCCTGCGGATATCGCTTGTGGCCGAATACGCCGTGACCGAACATTTCTCCGTCCACGCGCGCATCGACTATGTGTCGCTCGTCAACGACGACCTTCGTGGCGCTGTGCGCGCAGCGCGCAACTCACCGTACATGAACGACTTTGCATGGGGTGCCATCGGCTGCTCCTACACGTTTTGACCGTGTGCCTGATTGTGGTATAATACACCCCAGTTCTATTGACAGGAAAACCATTAGATGAAACCTATTTTGCTTTTGGGGGCGGAGGCGTTCTCGCCGTTCCGCATGGATGCGTTGAAGGCGGCTATGGGCAGGCTCGTTCCGGGGATGGAACGTGTTGATCTGCGCGCGCGCTGGGTTTACGCGATCGAGGCCGAGGACGAGGGCGGCGTGCCGCCGGAGAGCCTTGAACGTGCGGCGGCGCTCCTGAACGCGCAGGGCGGTTCGGCCCAGTCCGCGTCGGTGGCGCAGGCTGCGACGGCATGGTGCGAGACGCGCTTCTACGTGTCTCCGCGAAAGGGCACGATTTCGCCGTGGTCAACCAAGGCGACCGACATCTTCCGAAACTGCGGGGTGAAGGGCGTCAAGCGCGTGGAACGTGCCGTCCGCTTCGTGGTGCGCAGTTCTGGCGCAGCGGCGTTCCCCACCAGCTTCGATGAGATCAAGCCCGCGCTGCCCGCCCTCTTCGACCGCATGACCGAGGGCGTGTACCTTTCGCTGGACGACCTCTTCGACGAGCTGCCGCCGCAGCCCGGGCGCACGTTTGACGTGCTCGGGCGCGGAGTGGAGGCGATCCGCGAGGCGAACGTGGAGCTCGGCCTCGCCATCTCCGAGCAGGAGATGCAGTACCTTGCCGACTCCTTCAAGGCCGCTAAGCGCAACCCCACCGACACAGAGCTTGTGATGTTCGGCCAGGTGAACTCCGAGCATTGCCGCCACAAGATATTCGGTGCCGAGTTCATCATCGACGGGAAGCGGCAGAAGGATTCCCTCTTCGGGATGATCAAGAACACCCACAGGAAGAACGGGAAGGGCACGCTCGTCGCATACAAGGACAACTCTTCCGTGGTGGAGGGCTTCGCTACCGAAATGTTTGAGCCAAAGGCCGCAGACCACGGCTACCGCTTCAGGAAGGTGCAGCTCGACCAGCTGATGAAGGTCGAGACGCACAACCACCCCACGGCGATATCGCCGTATCCGGGCGCGGCTACGGGCGTGGGTGGGGAGATACGCGACGAATCCGCAACCGGCACCGGTTCGCGATCAACCGCTGGCATCTGCGGCTTCATGGTCTCCAACCTGCACATACCCGGCGGCGAACAGCCGTGGGAGAAGGGCGACGGCGAGCGGCCGACGCGATTGGCGACTCCGCTCCAGATAATGACGGAGGGCCCAATCGGCGGAGCGGCGTTCGGCAACGAGTTCGGGCGGCCCCAGCTTACGGGGTTCTTCCGCACCTACGAGCATGAGGAGAACGGTCTTCAGCGCGGATACCACAAGCCGATCATGCTGGCGGGCGGCCACGGGTTCATCATCCGCGACCAGGTCTCGAAGAAGCCTGTCACCACCGGCGCGTACATTGTCCAGATCGGCGGCCCTGCGATGCGCATAGGCCTTGGCGGCGGCGCGGCGTCCTCGATGATGACGGGCACCAACTCCGAGGCTCTCGACTTCAACTCCGTCCAGCGCGGCAACGCAGAGATGCAGCGCCGTTGCCAGGGCGTGATAAACGCCTGCGCGGCGATGGGCGCGAAGAACCCCGTGCTGTCAATCCACGACATCGGCGCCGGCGGCCTCTCCAACGGATGCCCGGAGCTCGTCGAAGCCACCGGCGGCAGGTTCGAGCTGCGCGAGGTGCACAACGAAGAGATGTCCATGAGCCCGATGGAGATATGGTGCTGCGAGGCCCAGGAGCGCTATGTGCTGGCGCTGAAGCGCGAGGCCCGCGGATTCTTCGAGGAGCTCTGCGCCCGCGAACGCTGCCCCGTGGCGTTCATCGGCGAGGCCACCGGTGACGGGCGTCTCGTGCTGACAGACCGCCAGTTCGGCGACAGCCCCATCGACATGGACGTTAAGGTACTCCTTGGCAAGCCGCCGCGCATGGTCCGCAAGGTCAAGCACGTCAAGGCTAAGCACCGCCCCCTCGATCTCGCCGGCGTAAAGACGACCGATGCGTTCTTCCGCCTTCTCAACCTGCCCACCGTCGCCGACAAGACGTTCCTTGTGACGATCGCAGACCGGTCGGTCACCGGCCTCGTCGCCCGCGACCAGATGGTTGGGCCGCATCAGCTTCCGGCGGCGGACTGCGCCGTGACGATGATGGGCTACAAGACCCTCAACGGGCAGGCCATGGCTACGGGCGAACGCACCCCTGTCGCCCTGCTCGATGCGCCGGCATCCGGAAGGCTCGCGATAACCGAGGCTCTCACGAACCTCGCTGCGGCGGACTGCGGCGACATCGGCAACGTGCGCCTCTCCGCTAACTGGATGGCGCCATGCGGCGAGCCCGGCGAGGATGCGAACCTCTTCGACACGGTAAAGGAGGTGGGGCTCAACTTCTGTCCGGCGCTTGGGGTTTCCATTCCCGTCGGCAAGGATTCCTGCTCCATGCACACCACGTGGAGAGATTCGAATGGCGTCGACCGGCGGCAGGTGGCCCCGCTTTCGCTTGTGGTATCCAGCTTTGCGCCGGTGGAGGACGCAACGCTCACGCTCACGCCGGACCTGAAGCCAGACGGAGCCGAAGGCCCGACCGCGCTGATATATGTCGATCTTGGCGTCGGCAGGTACCGTCTCGGCGGCAGCTGCCTTGCGCAGGTGTATGGCCAGCTCGGCTGCGAGAACGCCGATGCCGACGCGAAGAGCGTGAAGAGGTTCTTCAATGCCATGCAGAAGATTGTGAAGGGGCGGCTCGCGCTCGCCTACCACGACCGCAGCGACGGCGGCCTCGCCGTGACGCTGGCGGAAATGGCCATCACGGGAGGGCGCGGCATCGCCGTGCGCTTGCCTGACGCCGACGCGAAGGGCAACCCCCTCGATCCGCTCGCAGTGCTCTTCTCCGAGGAGCCTGGCGCCGTCTTGCAGGTGGCCGGTACTCATGTGCAGGAGGTGATGGCCGTCTTCAGGCATGCCGGACTCGGTTCCTGCACGCAGATCGTCGGCGCGCCTTCGGAGGATCGCTCGTTCACCGTCAGCGTGGGCTGCCGCACCGCTCTTTCCACCGACATCACGGCTATACGCCGCGCATGGAGCGCAACAACCTATCGGATGCAGGCTCTGCGCGACAACCCCGTGACGGCGCGCGAGGAATACGACAACGCCCTGGACGAGCATGATCCCGGCCTCACCTATCGTCTCACCTACAACCCGGACGGGAAGGTGGCGGCGAAGCTTAAGGGCGCGAAGCCCAAGGTGGCGTGCCTTCGCGAGCAGGGCGTGAACGGACACATCGAGATGGCGGCGGCGTTTGCGCTCGCGGGGTTCGATAGCGTGGATGTGCACATGACCGATCTCATGGCCGGGCGCGTCGATCTCGCCGACTTCAAGGGACTGGTCGCCTGCGGCGGCTTCTCGTACGGTGATGTGCTGGGTGCCGGATCTGGCTGGGCGAGGTCAGTGCTGTACAACGACCGGCTCAAGGAGATGTTCGCGAAGTTCTTCGCGCGCAAGGATACGTTCGCGCTCGGCGTGTGCAACGGCTGCCAGATGCTCTCCCAGCTGAAGGACATAATCCCCGGGGCCGAGGCGTGGCCGCGCTTCGTGCGGAACCTGTCGGAGCAGTTCGAGGCGCGCACCTGCACCTTGGAGGTGCTGGAGTCCCCATCCATCTTCTTCAGAGGCATGGAGGGCTCGCGCATCCCCATCGCCGTGGCGCATGGCGAAGGGCGTGCAGTCTGGGATGGCCCCAATGACGGGGTCAGGACGGCTCTCCGCTACGTGGACGGGCGCGGCAACGCCACCGAGAGATATCCGTTCAACCCGAACGGCACGAAGGGCGGCTTTACCGGCTTCACCACCACGGACGGGCGCGTAACCATAATGATGCCCCATCCGGAGCGAGGCTTCCGCGCGGCGCAGCTTTCCTACAATCCGGGGACGTTCAAGAAGGACGGCCCGTGGATGAAAATGTTCCGCAACGCCTACGCCTTCGCCGTGAATGGCTGAATAGGCGATATTTCGGACAGCGGGTGAATTGCAAAGGGAATCGTACAGGTTTCCCCGTCACCCCCTGCCCACTTACATTAGCAATCAACAAGCGAAAAGTTCCATGGCACCCTGGCTGGTTCCGTATTGACTTTGGAGGCGGAGTAGTATACAATTTCGTGCCATTGGGAGAAATAGCGAAATGGCGACGAAAAAAAAAATCAATTCTATACTTTGTTCGGTCATTCCTGCGATGTTCTGCGCCATTGCCGCGCAGGCTGAGATGTTCTACTGGAAGGGAGGGGCATCGGCTTTTGCCGATTATGGCAATCCCGTCAACTGGGATGTAGGATCGTCCGGCGGCGGCAACGCAGGCAACCTTCTGCCAGGAGCCGAGGACGCCATATTTGGCCTCCGCCCCGCCATGTGGAACTTGGGTGGCGAAACGCGTTCGGTTGGGGTGTGGAACTCCGACCGTAACGAATCCGGCGCGTTAGACTGGGCTCGCTATGCCTTCAGCCTCACCAACGGCACTCTATCCGTGATGCAGCGGATTTCGCACACTGACGATGTGATCATATGCGCCGACGCCAGGCTTGTGTTCCCGGAAGGCTCGACCTATGCGCCATCCAGAAACTGCGGTGGGGCGGAGGTAGTCAGCGTACTGGGCAATGGCGCGCTGGAAATCAGGGGCGAGTTCTCTCCGTACAGGCTTACGCTTACGACAGCGCGCTACGGCTATTCGCTGATTGATCCAACCTCGTTCCGCATCGACGAGAGTTCAGCTCAGCCAAACGTGATCAGAATTGAAGGCACAAACGAGATCCCGCATGGACTCGTATGGACGGACGGCGGCAGTTCCGCGTGTTCGCTTACGATACGTCAGGTGTGGTCTGGCCGGATGATAGCCGCCGGCGACTTCAGCCGCAACGGGAAGTCCGGCGTGTTCAACTTTCAGTTGGCGGGGGGATATCTGGAAACGTGCGGCGATCTCTCGTTCTCCGGTGTGGATTCATGCACTGTCGAGGCGGCATCCACATTCGTGTCCAACGATGGGCATACGCTTGACATCTCTAACTTCTCGTTTTACAACGAGGGCACTACTTCGTACAAACTGGGGCCCGGAACGCTTGCTATCGGCGATTCTCTGCCGCCGACGCTTCAGGTGAACGCGGGGACGATTGCGGTTCGGACCCGGCGCAGCGACCTTGCGGGCGTGAAGTTCGCGGGGAGCGGCATCACCGTGCGGTTTGACGTGCCGGGGTGCCGGCTTGACGGGCTGGACGACGATACGCAGCTTTCGCGCGTCGCGTTCAAGAGTGGAATCGACATGTCTTCGCTGTCGCATGGCGTGACGCTCTTCTCGTCGGCGAACGGCACGATTCTCGCGGCGATGAAGGCCAACTTTGAGGCTGCCCTTCCTGAAGGATTTGCCGTTCGGACGAGCGGGGATTCGCTCGTGCTCGCGGATCTGTCGCAGATAGAGTTCGACGCATCGGTTTCGAGCAATCTTTCCGATGCCGAGGCGTGGGGCGGCGAAGTCCCCGTCGGCGGGCAGGTGACAATATCCGGGAACGGCACGGTTGTGTACGACGCCTCCGCGCCTGCGTTCAAGAAGATCACCGTTACCGGCGGCGCGACGCTTTCCATCCAAGGCGGCACGGCTGAAAGCCCCGTCACGCCGCCGCCACTCGCAATGTCCTACGACGGCAAGATAGCGTGCGCGCCCGGCTCGTTCGTGCGGCTCACGAACGAACTTGCGTGCACCGCCCAGCCCGTCGCGCTTCCTGTGTTCGAGATCGCCACAAATGCCGTACTGTTCGTAGATACTCCAGACCATAGTACGAAGGGCTTCACGTTCACAAACCTCCGCCTCAACTACTTTGGCACAATCCATTGTCCGGACGCGGCGACCCACTCTACGCCGTGCCTCACCTTCGGCACGGCGGCGGCGGATGCGACCGCGTACTTCGGGCTGAACGTCGACGGCGGCACGCTCGTGGTCACCAACACTACGGCATTCTGGCAGGGCAACTGCTCGCTCATCCGCATCATGTGCCCCGAAGAGGGCGGCGCGGTGCATCCCGTCGGCGAACTAACATGGCGCAACTTCACGCGCGGGCCGGATTCAGTGCGGATAAGCGGCAGCGACATCCTCGCCAACAGCGGATACGATATCGGCGTGAACAACCCGGAGAACATCCCGTTCACGCTTAACGTCTCGGGCACGCCTATCGGGCTGAACGGAACCACCACGATCTCCGGCGGTGCGAACATCGTATGCACCGGCGCGGATTCAGGCCTCGTGAAGGGCGATACGTTCATCAACTATTCGCTCACGCAGTACGTGACGGTGAAAGGCGCGGCGAAGATAACCTTGAAGGACGGCGCACGGTTCTCGAATGCCTTTGTCGTAGGCAACTATGGCGCCGTGTACTTCACCCCGACATCGTCGAGCCACATATCGCTTGAGGTGGATGGCGGGGCGATGGAGTTCTATCGGCTTCTGGGCAGCGGCTCGCGTACGGCCAAGGTGCTTGTGCGCAACGGTTGCTACGACGTGGGGCGGCTCATGCCGGAATCGACCCTGGCCCCGGAGGGCGGATGGAAGGGGGCGGCATACAGCCCGGTGTTCGACCGCTTTCGGCAGATTGAAGTGACGGGGCTTCTGCAGGTGCGCGCGACGGATGCGTTCCCGCGTCCAGCGTGGTGGCACTTCGACGGCCAGTGGGATCGCCGCATCGACCAGGCCGACATGCCGTTCAGCGGCACGGGGTCGCTCCTTGTCACGAACACCACCGAGGCGAACTCCATGACGTTCACGCTCGTGAACAGGGGCAACGGCATGACCGGCACGATCGCCGCCGCACCGGGTACGCGCTCTACGCTGCTCTTCAAGGACGACTGCAAGTGGGGTGGCACGGTCATCGCCAACGGCTGCACCGGATTCGTGAACACTGACGCCACGACAGGCAAGGAGAAGCCGGCGCGCGTAGTGTTCAACAACATGCGGCTGGAAGGGGATTTCCCCGTCCGCCTGTGGCGTACGGATGGCGTCGCGACAAACGACTTCATCAAGTTCGAAGGTGCCATACATGCGAATGGGGGCGCATTCGTGGGCGAGCCGATGGAGGATATCAAGCCATCGCCCGGCGATACCTGGATAATCGGCACATATCCGGTGAAGTGCGCATTTCCCAGGATAGAGTCAATGAAGTGGCAGCTGTTGTCCGAACCCATTGCGGGCAACGCAGAGAATGTGCACCTTCTGCTGAAATACCAGCCGCCGGGGTTCATGCTGTCGATACGCTGACGCGACGCGATGAAGGCCAGCGCCCCGATCCTTCTCGCCATCGTAGCGTTGCCGGCTCTGGCCGGAGAGCGCCATTCGGTGTCCGAGCTGAAGACTTTCACCTACGGAAGACCGGACGCAACCCCTATAGTGTTCTCGGTGCGGAGCCGAGCGGAGAACGCCTATGCGCAGCTGTACTGCGCATACATGGACGTGCACTATGCGGACGGTACCCACGATTGGCACAGGATTGCGCCGTTCCGCTCCGGCACGCACGGATGGGAGCGCGCGACAGGCGCTTTCGCTCCGGCGAGACCCGTGTCGAAGATTGAGCTTTTCGGCATATTCCGCGACGGCACCGGCAATGTGGAGTTTGGCGGGCATGGCGTGGAGCGGCGCGATGGCACTAATGATGTGCTTGACGCATATGCCGCTACCGACCTGCCGCATTCCTACTCGGATGTCATCGTGCGCAAGGTCTTTTCCGGGCGCGAGGTACGGCTTGAGACGACGCGCGAATCACCTTCGAGACTGGCGCCGCAGTGCCCGGTCCCGAAAGGCGAGGTGCGCGTGTGGGCGTGCGGATCTTTGCGCACGGTGACCCCGCTCACCTATCCTGGCGGAGGCGACTCTGCGGCCGTTTCGCTCGACCTTGCGCGGCGTGAAGGCGAGTCCGCTCAGGTGAACGTTACGTCAGGCTCCGGACTTGATGGCGTGACGCTGGAGATGGGCCAGCTCCGCCGTGCGGACGGCAGACTGTTCAGTGGGGACGTGAAATGGGAGCGCGTTGGCTACATCGCGCGCGGATATGGATTCAGGACGCACCCGGATGCGCCTCCGCTTTCCTGGCGCTGGCTGCCGGGACCGCTTCTGCCGGCGGCGCCGTTCAGGGTGCGTGCGGCGTCCACACAGGGCGTGTGGATCACGGTGCGTGCGGCGGCGGATGCGGAGGCGGGCGACTATGCCGGTCGCATCCGGGTGATGCACTGCGGCAAGGTGCTCGCGGAGCTTCCGCTCTCGGTAAGGGTGAGGGGATTCGCGCTTCCTGAGCGATTCGGACTGAAGACGGCTTTCAGCGTCATGGACGGCTTCACACGGAAGTACTACCCGGACGATTTCGCGGCTCGCAAGCGCGAAAGCTGGAACGTCATGCTCGACCACCGCCTCAACCCCGACGACATATCCCGCACCTCGCCGCCGGAGATCGGAGACCTCGTTTACGCACGCTCGCGCGGCATGAACTCGTTCAATCTCCTGAACATCGTGCCGCCCGCGCGACCGGGCCAGACGTGGGTGCCGTGCGCACGCCCCGAAGTGCTCTTCGCGCCGGGGTTCTACGAGGCGTTCACCAACCGCATATCGCCGACGGTGCGGGAACTGCGCGCAAGAGGGATGCTCGCCGATGCATACATATACGGCTTCGACGAGCGCGGCAAGGAGTATTTCGCCGGAATGGACTCATTCTGGAAGCGATGGAAGTGTGACTTCCCGGATATCCCCATGCTCACCACGTCGTACCAGTTCAAGCATGTGGCAATGGGAGACGACAGGCGTGAGGGCGTGTTCTCCTCGGACAGGTTCTGCCCGATAATACAGCACTTCAAGCCCGAGACGGCGGAGAGGCTGAAGGCCATGGGCAAGGAGGTGTGGTGGTACTCCTGCTGCCAGCCATTCCCGCCAATGCCCAACTTCGGATCGTACGAGAATCCGCTGTGGGAAGGGCGGATGCTGGTCGGCTGGCTCACGCGCGCGTACCGTCTGGGAGGGTTCCTTTTCTGGATCGTAAACCGCTGGGACAACGGCAACGCGAAGCTCGACGAAAGCGACACCTTCTTCCCGGAATGGCGCGAGGGGGAGGCTACGCAGGAATGCCCCGGCGACGGCACGTTCCTCTATCCGGGGCGTGGACACATCCTGCCGTCGGTACGCCTTTCCATGCTGCGCGATGCAGTGGAGGACTACGAGTATCAGGAACTCGCTGGCTTCGCAGATGCGCCGTTCAAGTCGCTGACGGACTTCCCCCACAGCCCGGAACCGCTCTTGAATGAGCGCCGCCGCCTTGCAGACGCAATCGAGCGCCGTTGACCTGATGGCGGTAAAGTGTAGTCACCCAAGGAGAGTTGGAGTTGATATGATGGACACGAAAGAAGCGAGAAGCGGTGTGCGGTGTGCCCTGATGGCGGGTCTGGCGGTCGGTGTGGCGCTTCTGTCGGGTTGCAAAACAGAGCAGATGAAATCGACGCCGTTCTATGAAGGGCACGACGTCACCTATACGGGCAAGCTCGAAGATCGCGTGAACCTCTGGCCGCTCGCCTACTGGCGCGAGCCGGTAGGGTCGGTGCTGTGGCCGATGTTCTCCCTTTCGGATGACCACTTCGCGTTTCGTCCATTTTATTCGCACTACGGCCAGAAGCACAACTTCCTCTGGCCGATCGGGCAATACGACACCGCAGGCCGCGAAGGGCGCGTGTTCCCAGTGTTCTGGGGCGAGCATTACTTTGACGTGTTTCCCGTCGTCTGGAACGATAGCGATTTCCATTCGCTCTTCCCTCTGCTCTTCTGGGAGGAAGACGACTATCTGACGCTTTTTCCGTTCGCATGGTGGAATATCGACGAGCACGCCTTTACCCTATTCCCGCTCTTCGGCCACAGCAAGGAGCGTGACTGGCTTCTGTCGCTCTACTACCACGACGATGAAATTACGCTCGTTACGCCGTTCTTTGGCGTGAGCGAGCAGGGCGACAGCTGGCTGGTTCCACTCTATTACGGCGACAGCGACGGGACGTTCGTCACGCCCATCTACGGGCAGACGAAGGAATCGCACTGGATGTTCCCCATCTGGTTTAAGAGCCCCAGCCTGTTTGCGTCGTGCTTCTGGTGCGGACACTGGAACGAGGCGGGTGAGCGGGACTGGTGGTTCGTGCCGCCGCTCCTCACGGGCGGCGGCACGGACGATTACGGCCAATCCTACTTCTATTCGCCGCTGGGCGGCTACAGCGGGATGAAGAGCGGTATGTTCCCGCTCTGGTACAAGGATCTGGACGGATTCTACACGTTGCTGTATTGCCAGTACAAAGACAAAAGCGACAAAGCCGAAACGACCTTCATTCCGCCGCTTCTCTCGTGGCACACGTCTTGGGCGCATGGATTGGAAAAGACGCGCGTGCTTCTGGGACTCTACGGACGCGATTCGAGAAATTCTTCGGAATGGCTTTGTCCGCTGTACTACCGCGAGGGCGGCGGCGACTTCGTGACGCCGCTGGCGGGGCGCATGGCGTACGGCAACAGCACAAACACCTACTGGTTGACGCCGTTTATCGGCACCACGACGGGCGGAACGTCCGGATTCTGGTTCTGGCCGTTCGTCTCATGGAGCGCGGACAAGAATCTGCCGCAGCTTGCAAAGATGATGAACGCAGAGAATCTGGACGCTTCCATCGTCGGAAAGGTGCGCAAGGAGCGGGATTGGAGTGCAAAAGGCCTCGTGACGAATGATGTGTTCCGGGTGGACAGTCGCTACGCCCGCGAGGTGCTTCAGTTAAACTTAGAGACTGCGGGGTGGGAGCATGCCATTCACCTGGAAGGCGGAGAAAACGTGGAGCGCTATGGGAAGTGGCGTTCGGAATCAGTTAAACGCGCGGCGGGTAAGCTGTGGCGCGAGGGGAAGGAGCGAACCGTCTCGTTCTATGAAAAGGTCGAGTTCGGCAACCGCCTGCTCTACGGCGGCGAGCGGAAACGCGTGGTGAACTTCGACTACGACACGACGGAAAAGGTGTTTGACGGCGAAGTGGAGGAGGTGCTCTCGCTGTTCGGGCTTGTGTGGTATGCGCGTGACGCGAAGTTCAGCGGACACGACTACTCGAAGCGCGCGTTCTTCTGGCGGCTCTACCATCGCGAGGAGTTCAACGGCGATGCGACGACCGATATGTTCCCGTTCGTCACGCGCGATGTGAAGAAGGACGGTTACAGCAAGACCTCATTCCTCTGGCGTTTCTTCCGCTACGAAAGCGACCCGAATAAGGGCACGAGCCTAGACCTCTTCTTCATCCCGCTTCTGCGGCCGTGAATTCGTCTGTGCAATATATACCCTTGAATGGACGTGAGCTGTTCACGCAGACTTCCCGCTTATGAGATTACCAATATCTTCGAGGTCGGCGCGTTGAGGGTGACGCGCCCTACCATTTTCGGTTGCTTTATGGTATAATCGGCACATGAAAACGAACAGCAGGAAAGTCCGTATGGCGGCGCTCTGCGCTGCCGCAACGTTGGCGATGGGCGCGGCGGCCGGCGACGGCATGGTGTGGGGGCTGATGATGCAGCTTGGCCACAACATGTGGGGAGAGACGCCGCTCTCGACCGAGGGAATGACGGAGGAGCAGCTCGACAAGTTCGCCCGCGACTTCAACCGCACCGACCAGAAGCTATGGTACGATGTGACCGAGTATGCCGCGAAGAAGGGCGTGAACCTGCTGCTCATTGACCTCGGAGAGGGGATGGTCTATCCGAGTCATCCAGAGCTTGCGGTGAAGGGCAGCTGGTCGCCGGAGAAGATGAAAAAGGAACTGGCGCGTCTGCGCCGTCTCGGGATAGAGCCGATACCGAAGCTGAACTTCTCCACCTCGCACGATGCGTGGCTCAAGGAGTATTCGCGCATGGTCTCCACGCCGGAATACTACAAGGTGTGCGCCGACCTGATCCGTGACGTGTGCGAGATATTCGGCAGGCCGAGGCTTTTCCATCTCGGCTGGGACGAGGAGAAGATGATTGCGCAGAAGCGGAGCCATCTGGCCGTAGTGCGGCAGGGCGACCAGTGGTGGCGCGATTTTCTCTTCACCGTCGGTGAGGTCGAGAAGAACGGCTCCAAGGCGTGGATATGGAGCGACCAGAACTGGAAGCACCACGAGGAGTTCCTGAAGCGTATGCCCCATGGCGTGATGCAGTCCAACTGGCACTATTTCCTGATGCAGCACATGGTTCGCAACGACGTCGAGATCGCGAAAAAGGACTGGCCGGAGTCATGGGCGGGTCCGCTCGGCTTCCTTGAGCTTGAGGAGGCTGGATACGACCAGATACCGTGCGCCTCCAACTACAAGGTTCCGATGAACCTCGAGGTGATAGTCAAGTTCTGCAAGGAGCATGTTGCGCATGAACGCATCAAGGGGTTCCTGATGGCCCCCTGGGCGCGAAGCTACGGAGAGAAGCACAGGGAGAAGCTGATTGAGGCGTGTGACCTCGTGGAGAACGCGCGCAGGATCTGGGCGAGCGACGAGAAGGACCTCGTGATATACGGCGCTACCCCCGCTGGCATCGCGGCGGCGGTGCAGGCGCGCAGGATGGGGCTTGAGCCGATCATGATCGAGCCTACCGGGCGCATCGGCGGCCTTACGACGGGCGGTCTCGGAGAGACCGACATCGGCAACAAGGCGGCGTTCGGCGGGCTGGCGCGGAAGTTCTACCAGGACATCAAGGCGCACTACGAGACCGACGGCGCGTGGAAGTTCCAGAAGCGCGACGAATACCGTCCCAGAGGCCAGAGCTGCTGGGAGCGTGGCGAGGATTCGATGTGGACTTTCGAGCCGAGCGCGGCGCTCAAGGTGCTGGAGTTCTGGGAGCGAGACAACGCGCTCGTCGTGCACCGCAACGAACGCCTCGACCGCGGCCCCGGCGGTGTGGAGGTGAAGGATGGGCGCATCGTGGTGATCCGTACGGAGAGCGGAAAGCGCTTTGCGGCCAAGATGTTCGTGGATGCGACGTACGAAGGCGACCTCATGGCGGCGGCGGGCGTCTCCCATACCATAGGCCGCGAGGCGAATGCGGTCTACGGCGAGACTATAAGCGGCATCCAGCGCGCGTTGATGAAGCACCACCAGATGCAGGACGGCGTGGATCCTTACGTGAAGAAGGGCGATCCCTCCAGCGGTCTCCTGCCTGGCGTGGAGCTCGACTGCCCGGAGCCTGACGGCGCGGGGGACCGGCGCGTGCAGGCCTACTGCTTCCGAATGTGCCTCACCGACGATCCGCGCAACCGCATTCCGTTCAAGAAGCCCGACGGCTACCGGGAGCTCGACTACGAGCTGCTGCTGCGCAACCTGGAGGCGGGCGCTCTCGACAGGCACGGCATGCCGTGGATCAACTCGCCCATGCCTAACCGCAAGACCGACACCAACAACCGCACCGGGTTCTCCACGGACTTCATCGGGCAGAACTGGCGCTATCCCGAGGCATCGTACGCCGAGCGCGCGAAGATCGAGGAAGCGCACCTCAAGTACCAGCAGGGGCTGATGTGGACGCTCGCAAACAATCCGCGCGTGCCGGAGCATATCCGCAAGGAGGTCGCGCGCTGGGGAACGTGCAGGGACGAGTTCGAAGGCGAGCGCGGCGACGGCTGGCAGAACCAGCTCTACGTGCGCGAGGCTCGGCGCATGGTGGGCGAGTACGTGATGACAGAGCACGAGTGCCGTGGCGAAAGGGTCGCTCCGCGCCCGGTCGCGCTCGGCGCGTATGGCATGGACTCCCACAACTGCCGCCGCTATGTGGATGAGAAGGGCTTCGTGAAGAACGAGGGCAACATTGAGGACTACAACTCATATCCGCCTAGTTCGGACAAGCCGTTCAAGCGTTTCGGGCCGTATCCGATCGACTACGGCGCAATCATCCCGAAGAGGGGCGAATGCCGCAACCTGTTCGTGCCCGTGTGCCTGTCCTCGTCGCACATGGCGTTCGGCTCGATCCGCATGGAGCCGGTGTTCTTCGCGCTCGGCCAGGCGGCGGGCACAGCCGCCGCGCAGGCAATCCGCGCAAACTGCGCGGTGCAGGATGTGGACTACGCCGCACTCCGCAGTCGCCTGCTCGCCGACGGGTGCAGACTCGAGGTCGGAGCCAAACGATGACGCGCCGGGACTTTGTGGCCGCCCTTCTGGCGGCGTTCGGCACCGGCGGATGCCGTTGCCTGCCGTTTGCGGAGGAGACGCTTTCCGACATACGCCGCCGCTACGAGCGCGAGCTGCTGGAGAACGTGGTTCCGTTCTGGGAGCGGCACTCGGTGGATTCCGAGTTCGGCGGCTTCCTGACGTGCCTTGACCGCAACGGCGCGGCGTACGACACGTTCAAGCACCTGTGGATGCAGTGGCGCGAGGTCTACATGTTCGCCGCGCTGTGGAACGCCGGCTACCGCGAACGGAGATACGTAGGGCTGGCCGAACATGGGTTCCGGTTCCTGTGGCGGCATGGCCGCAATCCGGACGGCTCCTACCACTACATGCTCGACAGGAAAGGGGAGGTGCTTTCCGATGCGGACGGAGGGCAGGAGGTGTTCACTGAGAGCTTTGCCGCCATCGGCTGCGCGGAGCTGTACCGCGCGACGGGTGATGCGCGCTACCGTGACGAGGCGCTGAGCGCGTATGCCGTCTACCGCAGGAAGACGGCTGGCGGCAGCGGGAAGTACGACCTGCTGGCGTATCCTATGATCGAGCTGAACGTGGCGCAGACAATGCGGCGGGCGTTCGGCGGATACGAACGGGAGATAGAGGGCTGCATCCGCCGCATCCGGCGCTTCGCCCATCCCGGATCGGGGATAATGTTCGAGCGCGCGCCGAAGGCCGGCGGCTTCGAGCTGGATACGCAGTTCGGTCGATTCGTCAATCCTGGCCATGCGCTCGAGGGGCTTTCGTTCATCATGCACTGGCTTGAGGAACGCCCCGACCCGGAATTGAGACGCTTCGCCCTTGCGGAGACGCGCATCATGGGCGAGTTCGGATGGGACGGCGAGGAGGGCGGCATATGGTACTTCAAGGATGCGCTCGGCAAGCCCATGAGCCGACACGAGTATTTCCTGAAGGCCTGGTGGCCGCAGACCGAGGCCGCCAGCGCCATGCTGCAGGCCTATGCCCTCTCGCGCGACGGATACTACCTCGACTTCTTCCGGCGGATAGACGACTTCGCATGGAGGAACCTCTGCGACAGGGAGGCCGGCGAATGGTTCGCCTACGCCCCCGTCGCCGGGCGGGCTCTGCATGACTACAAGGGAAGCCGCTTCAAGGGATTCTTCCATCTGCCTCGCTATCTGCTCAACTGCATCCAGACCATCCGCCGGATCGAATCCTCCGTCGCATGACCGCCATTGCCGCCGGCGCTCATTTGCGCTTGCAATGTGGGGGCGGAACTGCTACAATTTGCGGCATTAACAAAAGGCTCTACTGCGCCGTGTGCCGGAACGAGGGGCGTCGCCTCCACGGTCGGGCGGGGAGGGGCAAACCAGAAAGGATCGAAATGACGTTCAACACATCAAGAAGAGGGTTCCTCCGCGGAGTCGGAGGCGTGGCTATGCTTGGCGCGTCGGGATGCTGCACGAACTGGTGCAAGCGCTCCGGCAAGATCCGCCTTGCGGCGGTCGGCATCATGGGCAAGGGCTTCTCCGACTGGATGCCGATGCTCAAGAGCGGCCTCGTGGAGATAGTGGCGTTCTGCGACGCGGATGCGAAACAGCGCGAGAAGGTGCTTACCCACAAGCAGGTGAAGGATCTCGGCTTCGCCGACATGCTCGCGAAGGTGCCGTTCTACACGGACTACCGCCGCATGCTCGACGACCAGCACAAGCTCGGCATCGAGGCGATGACGGTATCCACTCCCGACCACATGCACGCGGCGATAGCGGTGCGCGCGATGAAGATGGGCATCCACTGCTACGTGCAGAAGCCCCTCGTCCGCACGCTCTGGGAGGCGAAGTATTTCAACGACACGGCGAAATCCTACGGCGTTATCACCCAGATGGGCAACCAGGGTTCCGCGATGGCCGGCATGCGGCGCGGAGTCGAGGTGGTGCGCAGCGGCATCCTCGGCGACGTGAAGGAAGTGCACGTGTGGACCAACCGCCCGGTGTGGCCGCAGGGCTTCGTGGCGGAGAAGGCCACCATCGGCCCGGCGAAGGACGCGATCCCCGAAGGGCTCGACTGGGATTCCTGGATCGGCGTGGCGAAGATGCGCACCTACCGTGGCGCGTATCCAGCTGGCACGCCCACCTTCAACCCGTGGAAGCCGGAGAAGATGATCGCCCCGAACGTGTACCACTCCTTCAACTGGCGCGGCTTCATCGATTTCGGCTGCGGTGCATTCGGCGACATGGCCTGCCACACGATGAACCTGCCGTTCCGAGGCCTTGAGCTCGGAAGGGTGAAGAGCGTGGAATGCACGATGATCGAGGAGAAGAACGACGTTGCGTTCCCGACGAAGTCCATCGTGAAGCTCGTGTACGCGGCGCGGCAGTCGAAGTTCCGCGACGCCCTGCTCCCGGAGGTCACGCTCTACTGGTACGACGGCAACCACCTGCCTTCCGCAGACCTCATGCCTGACGGCAAGGTGCCGAAGACGGGCTGCATCATCATCGGCACGAAGGGTACGCTCTGCTCGACCAACGACTACGGCGGCGCCTCGACCATCGCCATGAAGGGCGAGACCGTGATGAAGGACATCAAGGACCACCCGGCGTGCAAGGACATCGCGCAGTCCATACCTCGCTGCAACGAAGGCGTCGCCGGCGTGAAGGCCATGGGCGGCGCGGGCGTCGCCGCAGCCGACAACGACGGCCACTACGTGGAGTTCCTCAACGCCATCAACGGCAACGGCCCCGTGTACAAGGAGACGGGTTCGCGCTGCTTTGCGGACGTGGACTTCTCCATCCCGATGATGGAGGGCATCCTCTGCGGCGTGGTCGCCCAGCAGGTGCCAGGCGTCCTCAAGTGGTGCCCCTGCAAGCAGCGTTTCGACAATGCGCAGGCGAACGCGCTCGTGAAGCCGTTCATCCGCGACGGTTTCGAGTTCTGATTCCGTCTGGCCGTTTCCCATGTCGCCGCGTGTACTATCAGGCGTCCTGAAGATGCTGGCGATATGGGCGGCGCTTGTGGCGCCCCTGTCTGCAGGGGCGCTTTCTTTTTCAAACCGCTACCGCAGCCCGCGAAACCCCGAGCGCGCGATCCGCAAGGCAACGCGGCTCATCGTGCTGCACACCACCGAGGCTGGCGCGCGCAGTTCGCTCAACAAGCTCTCCGAGCGCGGCGAAGCCCACTACTGCATCGACGAGAAGGGCGTTGCGTACCGAATAGTAGACCGCAACCGCGAGGCGTTCCACGCCGGGCGCTCGATGTGGAGCGGCAAGGAGGAGTGCGACTCCTACTCCATCGGCATCGAGGTGGTGGGGCATCACGACAAGCCAGTCACCCTCGCCCAGCTCGACGCCATCCGCGACCTCGTGGCGCTCCTTAAGAAGGAGTACAGGATTGACGACGCCCACGTGGTGTGCCACAGCCACGTGGCCTACGGCGCGCCGAACAAATGGCAGAAGCGCAACCACCGCGGGCGCAAGCGGTGCGGGATGCTTTTCGCGATGCCGAGCGTAAGGCAGAGGCTCAGCCTCAAGGCGAGGCCCGCGTTCGACCCCGACGTGCGTGCCAGGCGGCTTGTGGTCGGGGATCCGTACCTCGAGAAGGTTCTCTACGGCAGGGTGGACACGATGGCCGGGAAGATCGGACGCAACGTAGCGCCGCCGCCGAAGGAGGGGTTCTTCGCGTCGCTGTTCAACAAGAAGCCGGCCGAGATGGCGAACGAGCCCGAGAAGGAGAACTACTACGCAAAGCCGCCCGCACCCGCCAACGCCCCGGCGAAGGCCCCGAAAAAGGCTCCGGCAAAGGCTAATGCGAATCCGCCGCCCGCGCCAGCCGCCGCGAAGAGGGAGCCCGCCTCCCAGCGCGACCTCGAGGACCGCATGAAATACAGGGAGCTCGGCACGCTGGGGCCGAAGTCCTCGCCTTACAAGGTGGCCGGGCGCAGCTGGAACGCCGCCACCACATACTACCTAATCCGTGGGCGGGTGGTTCGCGGCGACAGGCTGGACCCGAAGCGTGCGCAGGCCGGCACGCGCGTGTTCACCAGAAAATGACGCGGACTGTCGCGGATATGATATAATCCCGCCCCGATGAAAGCAAGGCAATTCTGGTATCCGCTCCCCGAGCGGCTGATCGCGCAGCATCCGGCCGAAACGCGCGGCACGGAGAGGATGATGGTGCTCCACCGCGACACCGGCGTGATCGAGCACCGGCACATCGCGGACATAGTGGAGTACCTCACCCCGGACGACCTGCTCGTGGTCAACGACACCAAGGTGTTCCCGGCGCGGCTCATAGGCACGTGGGCGGATACTCCGGGCGAGGTGGAGGTGCTCATGGTGGCGGCAGCGCCTGAGGCCGAGACAGTGCGCGAGATGGTGTGGAACGTGATGATCGGTTCGGGGCGGAAGTGTCGCCCAGGGCAGACCGCCGTGTTCGGGCCGGCGGGCGAGCTGAAGGCGCACCTGCTCGCGCCGCTCGAAGGCATAGGCATGTGGAAGGTCGCTTTCGACTGCGACAGGCCGCTGATGGATCTTCTGGACGAGTTCGGCCACACGCCCGTGCCGCCGTACGTCCACCGCAATGGCACCCGCGAGGAGGAGATGGCCGACCGCGAGCGCTACCAGACAATCTACGCGAAGCATGTCGGGTCGGTCGCTGCGCCGACCGCAGGCCTGCACTTCACCGAGGAGATATTCGCCGCCCTTGAGCGGAAGGGCGTGAAGCGGTGCGCGGTTACGCTACACGTGGGGCCAGGCACGTTCCGTCCCGTGAAGACGGAGGAGATCGAGGACCACCACATGGACTTTGAGGCGTTCACCGTGCCGCCGGAGACCGCAGAGGCGATCAACGCCTGCAAGGCGCGCGGCGGCAGGGTGGTGTGCGTGGGGTCTACGACCGTGCGCACGCTTGAGACGGTGGCGAGCCGCGAGCGCAAGGAGGGCGAGCCTCTTGTCGCGGCCGGCTCCGGGGCTTCCAACATCTTCATCTACCCGCCGTACCGCTTCAAGGTGTGCGACGCGATGCTCACGAACTTCCACCTGCCGCAGTCCACCCTGCTGATGATGGTGTCGGCGCTGGCCGGGCGCGAACGCATCCTCTGCGCCTACGCGTTCGCGGTGAAGAAGGAGTATCGTTTCTTCTCCTACGGCGACTGCATGCTGATAGTCTGAAAAGTGTATGGCGATGTGATATAATGGGCGGCATGGAGAAAGCACCTATGAACGCAGTCGCGCCGCAGGAAGGGCGCCTGTTCTGCCTCGACCTGCTGCGCGGGCTGGACATATTCCTGCTAACGGTGCTCGGAGCGGTCGTGAGGGGCGGCATATTCAAGGTGTGGAAGCCGAGCGAGTCCATGCAGCTCTTCTGGTACCATTCGGTCACTGCGTTCCAGTCGCCTGGCGCAACCCCTACCGGGTTCGGCCTCTGGGACTTCGCCCAGCCGCTCTTCATCTTCGTGTGCGGTGCCGCCGTGCCTCTTTCGCTTCCGAGGCGGCTCGATGCGGATGGACGGCCCACCGCCGCATACTGGAAACATGTGCTTTCACGCGTAGCCCTGCTGTGGATATGCGGAATGCTTATACGCGGCCTGCTCACCTTCGACCTCTCAAAGTTCACCCCGTACTCCGACACCCTCCAGACGATCGCGGTGGCGTATCTCGGCGCGGCGCTCGTGCTGCCGATCCGGCGAAGGGCCGTGCGCTTCGGCATAGCCCTCGCGCTGATCGCCGCGTTTGGCGCAATCCAGGCGACATGCGGCGACTATTCGCAGTTCGGCAACATCTCCCGCATCATAGACGAACGGCTCTTCGGCGCGATCGGCTGCAAGGGCAAGGACTTCTGCTACATCCTCACCACGATGGCGTGGATGGCGATGGGCATGATCGGTTCGCTCGCGATGGAGGTGCTCACGGGCCCCGGCGCGCAGTGGCGCAAGGCCGGTCGGCTGGCGGCATGGGGTGCCGCTTCGCTTGCGCTGGGCTGGACCCTCCAGATATGGATTCCGCCGATCCGCTACATCTACACGGCAAGCTTCATCTTCACCACGCTCGGATATTCCATGCTGCTCCTCGCCGCCCTCTACGCGGTTACCGACATACTGCGCTTCCGCGCAGGCGCGCGGCTGTTCATCTTGTTCGGACAGTGTTCGCTCGCGGCATGGATGCTCTCGAACTTCTTCGGGCAGGCGGTCGCAGGCATCACCAACAGGATCGCGGTAGGGCTGCCACGTCTGCTTGGAGATGCCGCATGCCTGCCGCTTGTGCGTCAGCTGGTGGAGGCGGCGGTGTTCATTGCGCTGCTATGCCTGTGGCGGCGCTACCGCAGCGCCGTGCGCATTGCCAAGCTACATGGAAAGGGGAACTGAGGAGATGCTGTTTGCCATGGGAATAATCCACGACTGCAACCCGTTCGAGATAATCCGCCATCCGTGGTTCATCTCTGCATTCATCGCCGGCGGCGGGGCGCAGGTGATAAAGTTCGTCATCAACTGGTGGCGCACGCGCAACGTGGAGTTCCGCTACCTGCGCACCCCTGGCGGAATGCCGAGCTCGCACTCCGCGCTCGTCTCGGCGCTGTCCACGGCGGTCGGGCTGACCGACGGCTTCGACGCCCCCTACGCCATGATCGCCGTGGGCTTCGGCCTGCTTGTCCTCTTCGACGCCGCAACGCTCCGCCGCGCCGCCGGCGAACACGCGCGTCTGCTGAACAGGATCGTGGAGCGCCTCAACGCCTCCGACGAGCTCAAGATCGAGGCGGCGCATCTTCAGGAGATGCTCGGCCACCGCCGCCGCGAGGTTCTCGCCGGCGTGCTGCTGGGCATCTGCACCGCAATCGTCGTATGCCGGTTCTGGGACTTCTGGAAATGAAAAAGCGTATATTCCACTATGCCATCCTCGCGGCGATTCTCCTCGGAACGCCCGCGCTCTGCGCCTGGCTGGGCGGCTACTCCGAGATATGGGAGGGCGTAAAGAGCTTTCCGCCCCGCACCGAGGACTGGGGCTTCCATCCCGAACTCCTCTGGAACCACCGCAGGCCGTTCAACTGGCATGCGTTCATCGGGCTGATCCTCTTCACGTCGTGGTGCCTGTCGCCGTTCGTCCGCCGGATATGGCGGTGCGTGCGCACGCGCGGGGCCGCGTTCGGCCTCGATTCCGCCCCGCGCCCCGCCGCCGGGCGTTTCCCGTGGTGGGGGTGGCTGGGTGTCGCCGTGCTTGCCGCAGGCTGGGTGCTGTCGTGGAACTACCGCTTCGGATGGTTCCCGCCGCTTCCGCGCCGCCTGCAGGTGCAGCTGTCGTACGCGCCCGTCTGGGCAGGCTTCATCCTCATCATGAACGCCCTTTGCGTCAAGCGCAGCGGACGCTCCCCGATGACCGACCATCCTTGGGCGTACGCGGCGACGTTCCCCGCCAGCTCGCTCTTCTGGTGGTTTTTCGAGTACCTGAACCGCTATGTGTGGAACTGGTACTATCTCGGCATATCCGAGCTGGGCGCTTTCGAGTACACGCTTTACGCCACCGTCTGCTTCGCGTCGGTGCTGCCGGGCGTGTGCGCGGTTGCGGCGTGGCTGCACACGTTCTCCATATTCGACGACAGGGTGTACTCCGGCATGGCGCGCGTGAACCTGCGTAGGCCGGGCTGGTGCATCTTCCTCGGCGTGATGGCCGCCATAGGCCTCACGGGTATTGTGTTCTTCCCGGACTACGCATACCCGTTTCTCTGGATATCGCCGCTCATGGTGTTCCTGCTCGTGCAGTTCCTGCTCAGGGAGCCGTGCGTGCTGGACTCCTTCTCGTGCGGCAACTGGTCGGTGTTCATCCGCTTTGCGTTCGCGGCGCTCATCTGCGGCTTCTGCTGGGAGACGTGGAACTACTACGCCCTCGCGAAGTGGGTGTACGCCGTGCCGTGGGTGCACCGCTTCCAGATATGGGAGATGCCTTTCATCGGCTTCGGCGGCTATCTGCCGTTCGGCATAGAGTGCGCGGCGGTGACCGCGTGGATACTGCCTGCCCTCGTCCAGCCGCCTAAAGACGCCTGACCCCAGCCCCGATTTGGCAGATTGCCTGTTTCGGAGGATGCGGCTGTCTTGTTGCGGCCACTACGCCGTCTCTTGAAGCCGTAAAATCCAGAGGCACATCCGCATGGAAAGAGCCGCCGAAATGTGGTATAATCCACGCATTTCAGAAACGGGAAAGGACGAATGACATGAAGACGAGAATGTTTGCGCTTCTCGCGTATGCAGCATTCGCCATGGCGGCTTTTGGCGACCAGGCGAACGCCATTGTTCGCCTGCTGAACTCCCGCGCGTCCGGTTCGCCGAAGGGCTATGCGGATGCAGCGGCGGAGATAGCGGCGGACGCCGCCGCAGGCAAGCCGCTGCAGGGGTTCGTCCTGGCGATAGTCTCAAGGGAGCCTGATGCGCCGCCGGCGGCACGGCTGGACGATGCCACGCGCGAACGATACCTCAAGGCAAGCCGCGAGCGGATCACCAAGCTGGCGCATCGCACGAACAATTCGCTCGCCTGGTACCTCCTCTCCATCGACTCCGGAGATACGAATCTCCTCCAGCGCGCCGCGCTGGGCGGCAACGTGCAGGCGTTGAACGCTTGGGGCTCCATGCTCGTGAACAACGTGGTGGCGACCAGCAGCTCCACCAACGAAATTGCGCGAGTGCTCGGCGAGGCGCTCGAGTTCTTCAAGCAGGCGGCAGGCCAGGGCGACGCGAACGGCCTGTACAACCTCGGCATGTGCCACGCGCGCGGGCTGGGCACGCCGCGCGACGACGAGAAGGCGTTCGGATGCTTCCGCTCCGCCGCCGAAAAGGGCCATCCAGACGCCATCAACAACATCGGCTGGTTCTTCCGGGAAGGGCGCATCGTCGGCAAGGATCTTGAGCTGTCGACGAAGTGGTTCAAGAAGTCCGCCGACTACCGCAACGCCTATGGCGAGTACAACTACGGCCTGGCCCTGCATCGCGGCGAGGGCATAAAGCGCGACGATGCGGAGGCCGCCAAGTATTTCAAGCGGGCGGCGGATGGCGGATGCGTCGAGGCGATAAACAGCTACGGCCTGGCGCTTCTGCGCGGCGAGGGCGTTGAGCAGGACGAGCTTGAGGCGGTCAAGACGTTCGAGCGTGCCGCAGGCATCGGCTTCCCGCCCGCGATGGAGAACCTCGCCCACTGCTACGAGAAGGGCAAGGGCGTAAAGGCCGACGACCGGAAGGCGCTGCTGTGGCGGATCCGCTCCAAGGCGGCGCGCGGCGACCGCGCGGCGCAGGCCTGGCTTCTGCAGAACGACAAAGAAAGACGGAGATGAAGAAGGAAGAGAGATCGGGTGCCCAGGCATTGGTGGATTCGCTCGCCAAGGCCGGCACGGAGGTGCTGTTTGGCTATCCCGGCGGCGCAGTGCTGGACGTGTTCAACTGCCTGCCGGATGCGCCGTTCCAGTTCATTCTGGGCCGGCATGAGCAGGGAAGCGTGCACATGGCGGACGGCTATGCGCGCTCCACTGGCAAGGCGGGCGTATGCCTCGTGACGAGCGGCCCGGGCGCCACGAACACGATCACTGGTCTCGCCACCGCAAACATGGATGGTATCCCTCTCGTCTGCATCACCGGCCAGGTCCCGATGAGCCAGATCGGGACAGATGCCTTCCAGGAAGCGGACATGACCGGCATCTGCCGCGCTGTAACCAAGCACAGCTTCCTCGTCCAGAACGCGGACGAGATACCCGAGACCGTGGCCGAGGCGTTCTACATCGCCACCCACGGCAAGCCGGGCCCCGTTGTGATCGACATGCCGAAGAACGTGCAGCAGGCCAAGACCTCCGCACAGTATCCGGAGCGCGTGTCGCTCCGCGCGTACCATCCGGAATCGACCGCGACCACCTCGCAGATGACGCGCTTCGCCAAGCTCGTGAACGAGTCGAAGCGGCCGGTGCTGTATGCGGGCGGTGGCGTGATCGCGTCTGGCGCGGCGAAGGACGTAACGAACCTCGCCCACAAGGCCCAGATACCGGTCGCGACCACGCTGATGGGGCTGGGTGCGTTCGATGAGAACGATCCTCTGTCTCTGCGCCTCGCCGGCATGCACGGCTCGGCCGCAGCGAACCACGCGATCGACAAGGCCGATCTCATAATCGCACTCGGCGTGCGGTTCTCCGACCGCGTGACCGGCAAGCTATCCGCCTACGCGAAACACGCGAAGATCATACATGTGGACTGCGATCCGAGCTCGATCAACAAGAACGTGCCTGTCGATCTCGGCATCGTTGCGGATGTGAAGGACGTGCTGACCACGGTGAACTCGCGCATCCGTCCCGCCGAACACGCGGAGTGGCTTGCTCAGATCGACGAGTGGAAGCGCAGGCGCCCCGTCTCGTACAGGCAGATGCACAAGGGCGTGATAATGCCGCAGCAGGTGATCGAGTCTATAGACCGCGCGACGAAGGGCAAGGCCGTGATCGTGACCGACGTGGGCCAGCAGCAGATGTGGGCAGCGCAGTTCTTCCGCCACAACCGACCGCGCCACTTCCTCTCGTCCGGAGGAATGGGCACGATGGGCTTCGGCATACCGGCTGCGATAGGGGCGGCGATAGCCCGTCCCGACCACAAGACGGTTGCCGTGTGCGGCGACGGCGGCGCGCAGATGACGTTCGAGGAGGTCGTGGTTGCTGTCGAGCACAAGCTGCCGGTAACGTTCGTGGTGATCAACAACTCCTGTCTCGGCATGGTTCGCCAGTGGCAGGAGCTTTTCTACGGCAAGCGCTATTCGGGTTCGATCCTCTCCGTCAGGGGAAGGCTCGCCAACGAACGTCTTGAGCAGGACCTGAAGTACGACTATCTCCCGGACTTCAAGAAGCTCGCGGAGGCGCATGGTGCCGAGGCGTACCGCGTGATCGACCCGGCCAAGCTCGACGCCACGATCCGCAGAGCCGTCGGATCCAAGAGGACGACGTTCGTTGAGGTGATCGTGGAGCCGCGCGCCAACGTGTACCCGATGCAGCCGGGAGGGGAGCCGGTGGAGGGCATGATCTATG
>CAMPAA010000003.1 GCA_946631345.1 uncultured Verrucomicrobiota bacterium | reverse complement strand
GCGGTTAGTGAGCAGGTGCATGAGCAGCATGCAGGCGCCGTTGAGGGAATCGTTCTCGGTCGCCACGATGTGAGGCGTGCGCGGGCCGTTCCAGTCGAACGACGAGTTGAGCATCGCCTCCATGAAGTCCCCGTTCGGCCAGTGGTCGGTCCACTGCCGCTGCCCCTGGAAGCCGGCGGCAAGCGCGTTCCTGCCTACGGCCTCTTCGCCGAAGCCCATATCCCGGAGCTTCGGGTTGCCAACCATCATGTCACGCATGATGATCGCCATCTTGACGATGTACTCCCAGTCGCGATCCTTCGCCTCGCGGCTCTTCTGGATGGCCTTGGGGTTGTAGTCCTTCCCCTCCCTGCACCACTTCTTCGCCCAGGCAAAGGCCTTCTCATACTCATCGCGGTCGTATATGCCCTCGGCGATGCGGCGCTCGATCTCGCACATGTCCATGTTCTCCGGGCGCATGCCGAGGTAGTCCTGGAAGAAATCCACGTTGACAAACGCGCCGGCGATACCCATAGCCGAGGTGCCGACGGAGAGATAGCTCTTGCCCTTCATCATCGCCACGGCGAGTCCCGCCTTCACGAAGCGGAGTATCTTCTCCTGCACGTCCTCAGGCACGGACGTATCAGTGGCATCCTGCACCTCGTGCCCGTATATGCCGTAGGCAGGCATGCCGCGCTGTGCATAGCCGGCGAGCATGCATGCAAGATACACGGCTCCCGGCCGCTCCGTGCCGTTGAAACCCCACACCGCCTTCGGCATCTCCGGGTCGGCATCCATCGTCTCGGAGCCGTAGCACCAGCACGGCGTGACGGAGAGTGATACGCCAACGTTGTTCTCGCGAAACTTCTTCGCACAAAGCTCCGCTTCGTACACGCCACCGATTGTCGTATCGGCGATGACGCACTGCACCGGCGAGCCGTCGGGATAGCGCAGATTGGACGAAATCAGCTTTGCCGCCGTCTCGGCCATCTTCATCGTCTGCCCCTCCAACGCCTCGCGTACACCGCGACGGCGCCCGTCAATGATCGGGCGGATGCCCACCTTCGGGAATCCGTTCATCTTCCAGACAGTCTGTGTCATGAGCTCTCCTCTATTGGTAGTTGTTTCTGTGCTTGGTAAAGTGTCACAAGTTGCACGTCACTTCACGGGCGTTACGCCCTTCTTAAGTATGACGTTGCCATATTTGGCCGTTTCGCCGGTGAGCACAACGGCGTAGGCCTTCTTCGCTCGCTCGTAGAACGCATACCGTTCCATCTGCTCGATCTTGCCGGTGTAGCCGAGCGCGGCACGGTAGCGCTTCTCAACTTCCGGGTCGAGCGAGTCGCCTGGAACCGGCGCCATCATCACTACAGGCGTGGCATAGGAATCAAGCTCAAACAGCGGTGCGAGACCCTTCAGCAGCTCCGCGCAGCCGAGACCGTCGGCACGTATGACGCGAGCGTTCATCGTATGGGCCGGGAAATGTGCGTCGGAGAATACAATCTCATCTCCATGCCCCATCTCCGCAAGAACCTTCAGCAGTTCAGGCGAAAGCGCAGGCGAGATGCCCTTGAGCAGACCGAGCGCCGGCAGGAACGCAAGCGACGAAAGCACAGCGCTTAGGCAGACCATAGTGTTGTCCATGTTAATTTTCTCCCTGTTCTCGTATCTACCGCAGTGTCTTTAGCAACGCGATCTCGGCGCGGTAGCCATCGAGATCGTTTGGCGTTTCAAGATAGAAAGGCATATCGCGCAGTTTCGGATGATTGATCACGCGTGCAATGGCGTCCAACCCGATTTTACCCTTGCCTATGCAGGCGTGGCGGTCCTTGTGGGCCGCCATAACGTTCAGCGAGTCGTTTAGATGGACGGCCTTCAGCCTGTCGAGCCCCACCACGCGGTCGAACTCCCCGATCACTCCATCAAGGTCGTTCACGATGTCGTATCCGCCGTCCCAGACATGGCAGGTGTCGAGGCAAACGCCCAGCGGCGAAAAAGCGATGCCTGCCCCCGCAAGCGCATTTTCTGTGCGGTCGATTATCGCCCGCACCTCCTCGAAGCTGCGACCGACCTCGCTTCCCTTCCCAGCCATCGTCTCAAGGAGAACGGTTGTCGAGAAGCCCTTGCCGTCCTTCTTTGCCTTCGCCGTGAATATCCGCGCGAGCATGGAGGAGATAAGCTCTATACCCTTCTCCGCACCCTGCCCCACGTGCGAACCTGGGTGAAAGTTGTAGAGCGCCCCGGGGGTGTACTCCAGACGATTGAGGTCGTCCGCCATCGTCTCCTCTGCGAACTCCCTCACGCGCGGCTCCGCTCCGGCGGCGTTAAGGGTGTAGGGAGCATGGGCCAGAATCGGCCCGATGCCCTCCTTTGCCGCGTATGCGATGAAATCCGCGACATCCACAGGATCGATCGGCTTGGACGCGCCTCCACGCGGATTGCGCGTGAAGAACTGAAACACGTTCGCGCCGATCGATTCGGCCGTCCTCCCCATCGCAAGGTAGCCCCCTGCGCTGGAGAGGTGGCAGCCGATCTTGAACGATGCATCCATCACGCGACGTATGCGATCTTGAGGCCCTTCATGGAGATGTTCATCTCCATCGCCTCGTTCATTTTGTCGAGCGGATACTTGTGCGTGATGAGCTTTGTGATCGGGAGCTTGCGCTCCTTCGCTTCCTTAAGGAAGTCGAAAGCCTGCACCCAGTCCTTCGCCTGGTAAGTCCAGCTGCCGCAAGCCTTGACCTGCTTGTTGCACATGTCGAGATGCGGGCTGTAAGTGGTATCGCCGTTGTTGGTGAAGAACCCGAGCTCGCAGAAGCTTCCGCCACGGCGGATGTACTTCCACGCGACGGACGCCGCCTTGGGCGAGCCCGTGCACTGGAACACCATCTCGGCACCCTTGCCCTCGGTGAGCGCCATCACCTTCTCGATCGCGCCGGGCTTGAGGCCGTTCACGGTGTACTTCGCGCCCAGCTTCTTCGCGAACGCGAGACGCTTGTCGTCGCCGTCGCATGCGATGATGTTGCGAACTCCGAGGCAGCGCACCATCGCCAGCAGCAGCAGGCCGATCGGGCCGCAGCCCTGCACGAGCACGTAGCTGTTGAACTGGAAGTTGAATATCTGCTTCGCCTGCTCTACGGCGTGCACGATCACCGCCGCCGGCTCGATGAGGATGCGCAGGTCGCGGTCCATGTCGCTCACGTTGAACACCACGCCGCCCTTGTTCACCTTCATGTATTCGCCGAACCATCCGTTCAGATAGTGTTTCGGCCCCGGCAGCAGACCGAAGATCTCGCCGCCGTTGCACAGCTCCATGATCTCAGGATGGAACTTGCACGTGTCGCACTTGCCGCACGGCTTAAGGCCCGTCACGATCTTGTCGCCGACCTTGAGCGGCTTTCCGGTGAAGTCCGTCTTCACATTCTTGCCGAGGGCGACGATCTCGCCGGTACCCTCGTGGCCGAGCTGCACCGGGCAGAACCCAAAGGGATCGCCCTTGTATTCGTGGACGTCAGTGCCGCAGATGCCGCACCCTTCAACCTTGACGAGAATTTCGTCGTTGCTGATCGCCGGGATCTTAACCTCGACGATCTCCATCTTCTTCGGCTCCGTGAGAACCGAAACCTTGCACTTGGCGGGAATAGCCATTTTCGTTTCGCTCCTGTTGAGATTTGTTTGCGTTGTGTGTCAACAGGAGCGGATTATATCACACTTCCCGGCTTCTGGACGGGCAAGAGCGAAAATAGGGAAAATAGCTGTTCAGCTTTCCGTGACGTTCACTCCTCTATTCTTTCAAGCCTGTCGAAATCATCCCAGAAGCCAGGATAGGATTTTGCCACGACAGTGGCATCGTCCACCTCCACCGGACCATCCGCACCGCACGCCAGCACGGCGGCGGCCATTGCGATGCGGTGATCGCCTCTCGTCTCCACCTTTCCGCCGCACAGGCGTTCCGTTCCGCGGATCGTGAGTGTGTCGCCGTCCACCAACGCGCATCCGCCGACGGCGTTGACCATCGCCGCCGTTGATTCAAGGCGGTCACTCTCTTTAAGACGAAGCCTCCCACAGTTTACGAACCGCGTAACGCCGGCGCTGAATGCCGCGTGTGCGGCCAGAGCGGGTATGAGATCAGGCACCGGGGCAGCATCGACCTCGGCGGCGTCAAGAAGCTTCACGACGGCGCGGTCGCCCTGTGCCGAATTGACGTTTACGCCATCGACATCCACCCCCATCGCGAGAAAGAAAGCCGCCTGCGACCAGTCTCCTTCCACCTCGCGCCCGCCAGCGATATGGTACGACTGCCCTCCGGGAATGCGCCAGTGGTCGGCTGCTGGCTTGGCGAAACGGATTCCTGCCGCCTGCAGAACCGTTTCCGTAAGTTCAACGTATGCTGCGCTTTCAAGCCGGCCTTCTATTTCGATCTCACTGTCCCATGTAGCCAATGGCAGCGCCATGAGCAGACCGGACACGAACTGCGACGACACATTTCCGGGAACAGTGTAGCGGGATTTTCTCTCGAACGGCATCTGCGGCCGCTCTGCCAACCGTCCCTCGCACAGAAAACGCCCCTTCCATCCCATAACACCGGCTATCGGCATCAGGAAGCGGAGCGTTGAGCCGCTTTCGCCGCACGGCCACTCGCTCTCGCCTGACATCATAGCCTTAAGGCAGTTCCTCGTGGCCTCCGTATCTCTGGACTCGCCTCGTATCTTCGGCTCGGCAACACCGCTCAGTGCAGCCGCAATGAGTTCGCGGTGGGCGATGGACTTCGATGACGGCACAGTCACGCGACCATGACGCGCACCCGGCAGGATCGTGCGCCCTTTCAGGTCAGAAAGCATCCGACACCACCTTTCCGATGTCCGAAAGCGGTGTTCTGCGAACGAAGCATCTGCCGATCTCCTGTGGCAAAACCAGGTCTATCGCATCGCCCGAAACCTTCTTGTCGGAGAGCATTGCGTCAGCCATGCCGTCAACGGAAAACCGCACGTGAGCTTCATACCCCATCGCGGAGACAAGCGACTCTATGCGAACGCAGTCTGCGGCCGAGAGCACCCCCATCTTGGCGGCAGCGCGGGAAGACATTGCAAGTCCCGTCGCAACAGCGCGGCCATGTGAAACGGCGTATCCGCTTAGCAGTTCAATGGCATGGGCGAAGGTGTGCCCGAGGTTGAGCAGCTTCCGCACGCCCCCTTCGCGTTCATCCTTCTCAACTATGTCGCGCTTCATGCCGATGCATCCTGCTATCGCACATTCCCCGATCGGCGAGAGCGGCGCCTTCTCAAGCTTTGAGAAAAGGTTGGCGTCGCCCAGCACTGCGTACTTCAGAACCTCACCCATGCCATCCATCCGCCATACTTCTGGCAGGGTTGAGAGAAAGGCCATGTCGCAGAACACGGCGCATGGCTGATGAAACGCCCCAACAAGGTTCTTGCCAGCGGATAGATCGACGCCTGTTTTGCCGCCTACCGACGAATCGACCATGGCGAGAAGCGATGTGGGCAGCTGAATGAACGCCATGCCTCGCTTGTATGTGGCGGCGGCAAAGCCGGTTAAGTCGCCTGTCACCCCGCCTCCGAGCGCAACGGCGAAATCGGTGCGGTCAAAATGGTTGGCGGCGAGGAAGTCAAGGACGGCTCCGTATGTGGCAAGGTTCTTTGAGCGCTCGCCGGCAGGAAACACAAAATCGTAGACGTCCAGACCAGCCGACGAAAGGCTGCTGCGGACTGCCGCCGAATGTAGCGGAGCCACGTTGGAATCCGCCACGACAACCGCCTTGCGGGCACGCCGGAGCTCCCCTGCGACGAATGCCGCCAACTGTGCGGATGCGCCATCACCCACTGTCACTTCATATGGAGCCGCCGTCTGGACATGTATGCGCGTCATGGTGGGTCGTCCTCACTTCTCCGAATAGGCACCCAAGAACGTAAAGTGTTCGATCTCCGGGTCGAGAAGGAATCCGGAAAGCATGCGGACAACGCGCGGATCGCGCGGTGACGCCTCGAAATCGAAGATGAACCGGAACTCGAAGTCTGACCCTGGAACAGGCCTGGATTCCAGTTTGGTGAGGTTCACCCCGACTGCGGCGAACTTGACAAGCACATCGGTGAGCGCCCCAGGGCGGTGGTTGAGGCTCATCATCACAGAGAACTTGTCCGCGTCCGGATATATCTCGTCTCTCTTGGAGATGCAGATGAAACGCGTATAGTTGCTCGCTATGTTGGAGATGTCGTCCTTGAGTACGTCCAAGCCATACAGCTCCGCGCATTCGCGCGAAGCGATCACGGCGACATCGGTGCGGCCGGAGGCTGCAAGCGATGCCGCCGCCGCCGCAGTGTTGGTTGCCGGAACAGTGCGAATCGACGTCATGGAGCGCAGAAACTCCGAGCACTGCGCCAGCGCATGTGGATGGCTTGATATCTCCTTGACGTCGGCCATCTTTGCCCCGGGCACCGCAAGAAGCACATGGCGTATGCGAAGTTTCATCGCCTTTACGATTTTGAATCTGTGGCGGGCCATCAGGTCATAGACTGCCGTCACACTGCCCACAGCGGAGTTCTCTATCGGCAGCACGCCATAGTCGCACATCCCCTTTTCCACCGCCGTGAACACATCGTCAAACCCCTTGAAGTAGAAAATCGACGGGAACTGCACAAGGCGGCACACCGCTTGTTGCGCATACGATCCCTCAACGCCTGCACAGGCCACCGTCGCGGAAGACGGGAACCTGTCAGGCGTGCTCGCGAGGGCATCCGACACCTCCTTCGCAAAGCCATCATCACCTGCCAGCTCAGCACGTTGCCGCCCCCTGGACATCGACATGAGAGTAGTGAACAGAAGCCGAGCCTCGTTTTCGTAGTCCGGTCCGACGGCTTTGGCGACCCTGGCGAGGATGGCGCGCTCACGCGCGGGGTCGGTAACCGGACGTGCGCTCCCGCGCTTTGCCTCCGCCACCCTCTCTGCCGCCTGCATGCGGCGAACGAACAGCTTGACAAGCTCGTCATCTATGGCGTTGATCTCGCCACGTATTTCATCCAGTTTTTCGTTTTCCATTTTCAGCCTCTCTTCCATGCGTATGGACGGATTGCGGAAATCCTCTTCATCATCGCGGCGAACATCTCCGGCGTCTGGCTCTGCACACCATCGCACAGCGCGTGAGGCGGATCGTTGTGGACCTCGATGATGAGCGCGTCCGCGCCCATTGCCGTGGCACCCATCGCGCATGGCTCAACAAGATGCGCATATCCGGTGGCATGGCTCGGATCGATGACCACAGGCAGGTGCGACAGGCGCTTCAGCACCGGGATCACCGTAAGGTCAATTGTGTTGCGCGTGGCCGTCTCGAACGTTCGGATGCCGCGTTCGCAGAGCATCACGTTCGGGTTCCCACTCGCCATGAGGTATTCGGCGCTCATCAGAAGCTCCTGTAGAGTGGCGCTCATGCCGCGCTTGAGCAGTATTGGCTTCTTCGTCATGGAGCCTACCTCCTTCAGCAGGTCAAAGTTCTGCATGTTGCGAGCCCCGATCTGGATCACATCCACATCGTTGAAGAGCGGAAGATGCTCGATGCTCATAAGTTCGGTAACAATCGGCAGTCCCGTCTCCTTCTTCGCCTCCAGCAGTATCTCCAGACCTCGCTTCCCAAGCCCCTGGAACGAATATGGCGATGTGCGCGGCTTGAATGCGCCTCCGCGCAGCAACGTTGCTCCAGCAGCCTTGACGCTCTTAGCAACGGCAACCATCTGCTCGACAGACTCCACGCTGCACGGACCGGCAATCACCTGGAAATTCCCTCCTCCTATCTTGACGCCAGAGCAATCAATGACGGAGTCCTCCGGATGGAATTTGCGGTTGGCCGCCTTGTATGGCTCCTGGATTCGCTGCACGCTCTCGACCACGCTCAACGCCTGGACGAGACCGATGTCCATCTTGGCGACATCTCCGATGCAGCCGATGAGGGTCTCACGTTCGCCAGCGCTGATGCTGGGGGTGATGTGGCGGTCTTTCAGCCATTTTACAAGGCTGTCAACCTGTTTTGGGTCTGCGCCCTTCTTCAGTACGATTATCATTTCATTGCTCCTTTTCTTAAACTCTTTTTCTCTTCAAACGAAAACGGCCTCGCTCTTTCTGGAGCGGGGCCGCCTTGCCGGTGATCCTATCCTGTGGATCGTTCAAGCATGCGCGCAACCCCTCCGGGCGCAGTACCCGAAGTAGTAAAACCACGTAAACTCGAATCGACCGTTCATGATCCTATTTCCTTCAAACGGCGCGAATTGTATCACATCGCAGTTCTCGGCGCAACAGAATTTTTTTTAGACAAATGCGCCACCGGAAATGGTATAATACGCGCGCCTTTAACAAAAGGCATCATAGCATAAAACCAAAGAAGGATACAAACAGATGAAGAAGATTCTGGTCATTGCGGCTATCGCCGCCGCCTCGTTCGCGATTACGGGATGCGAAAAGCAGGATGAAACCTCCTCCGCCCTTTCCGCGCTGAAGAGCGACGCGAACAAGGCCGCAAAGGATGCGCAGAAAGCCGCCGACGCCGCCGCCAAAGAGGCTGGCAAGCAGGCTGATGCCGCCAAGAAGGCTGCTGCGAACGCAACCAAGTAACGCAACTGCCCTCAAGTGGCGGTTCGACCGGCTTTTCGCGCCCCAGCGTCACGAAGCGTAGACGGGGGCAAGTGCGTCGTGAAAACGGCGATAACGTGCGAAAAGCCGGTCGTACTCTGTAGCCGCATGTGCATCCGGCGATATCATGCGGTTGATATGTATGCACTTCGCCACGGCTTCCTTGACGTCGCCGAAGATGCCTATGCCTGTGCCAGCGAGCAGACACGCGCCGAAACTCGCGTCGCCCGGAGTAGGCACGGCAACGGTGCAGTTGAAGATGTTCGCCACAATCTCGCTCCAGAGCCTCGATCTCGCTCCGCCGCCGATCAGAAAGATGCGCTTCACTGGAAGCTCCATCTCCTCTAGCGTGCGATAGCAGTCGCGGAGCGAAAACGCCACGCCTTCCATCAAAGCCCGGCAGAAGTCACCTCGCGTTGAGGCGATCGAAACGCCGGTGAACGACGCCCGAAGGTTCGCATCCCAGTACGGACAGCGCTCCCCCTGCAGATAGGGATGGAATACCATGCCGTTGGAACCCACAGGCGATTTCGAAGCCTCTGCATCTATTTGCGAATAGTCTTTAAATCCCCACGTGTCGCGGAGCCACCTCATGCAGAGTGCGGCGGCGTTTGTTGCGGATACCGAGTACCACATTCCGGGCACGATGTGGGAATAGGTGAGCGTCTTGGGATGCGGGTGAGCTTCCGCCGTCATGGCGTTCACGTTGCCGGCGGTCGCAAGTTTGATGATGAGATCACCCGGCTCGACAGCGCCTGCGCCGTAATCCTCGACAGCGCTGTCGCTCGATCCGCACACGACCGGCAGCCCTGCCGGCAGTCCAGTCGCCTCGGATGCCGCCGCAGTCACCCGGCCGGCGATATCGGTAGGGGCGATGAAGCACGGAAGCGACTCCATCCGCAACCCGGCAAGCTCCACCAGCTCCGAGTCCCAATCGCCCTTCCCCATGTCGAAGAAGAGCGTACCCTGCGCCTCGATGCGGTCTGTGGCGGCCTCGCCTGTAAGCAGATAGCGCACATAGTCCTTCACGAACAGCACGTGCCTGGTCTTCGCCAACGCATCAGGTTCGTGCGCTTTGAGCCACATCATCTGTGGAAGCGTCCAGGTAGGGGCGGGCATCTGGTAGCACGTGGCGAATATCCGTTCGCCCCAACCTGACCTGAGCATTTCGCACTCCGCCGTCGCGCGCTGGTCGGTCCACATGATAGTGCGGCGTACCGGCTTGTAGTCCGCATCCGTCAGCACGGCGTTGTGGGTCGATCCGTCAAGGGCACACGCGGCGACCTGACTAAGGTCTACACCCCTGTCCGCGAGCTTTCGCAGAGCGGTGCAGAGCGAACGCCACCAGTCCTGCGGCTCCTGTTCGCTCCAGCCTGAATGGTCGTGGTAGGTGGCGTACTCCACGCTCGCCTCTCCCACGAACGTTCCGTCTTCGCCAAGGGCGGTTACTTTGCAGCCGCCAGTTCCATAGTCTATGCCGAGAAGAAGTTTCATGTCATTGCCCCTTTGCCGCCGTCACAGTCACTGTGGCCGGGGCGAGGCCCTCCGCCGTTGCAGACACCTTTATTTTGCCGGAGCTGCCGGGTTTTGCCCGCACCAGCGCCTGCACCCAGCCGTTGAACGTGCGCCTGACTGGTTGGCGGAAGTCAGAGAAGTCGGTCTCGTCGCCATTGTCTGTCGCAACGATCTCGGCCGGGCCTTCCACGGCGAATGTCACGGGTATGTTCGCCGTAGGCACCACACTGCCCTGAGAATCGCGGACGCATACGTTCACGTAGCAGATATCCTCGCCGTCCGAGGATATGGACTGCATCTCCGCCTCGGCGGCGAGACCCGCCGGGGCGGATGTGGTCCTCACGCTGGAGCGCGCCCATTCCTTGCCGTTCCTGTAGGCGACAACCTCAAGCAGTCCGGGGGTGTAGCGGACATCGTCCCAGCGCAGGCGATACGCGCGATCCCATACGCCGGGCTGCTTGCGCTGCCGTCCGAGCGATTTGCCGTTCAGGAATAGTTCAGCCTCGTCGCCGGAGGTGAACACATATACTGGCGTGACCTGCCCTTCGCGCCCAGGCCAGTTCCAGTGAGGCAGTATGTGCGCCATGGGCAGCTCGGGCCGCCAACGCGACTGGAAAAGCCAGAACGAATCCTTGCGGAATCCGGCCTGGTCGAGAAAACCGGTGTTGCACGTGTGTATCGCGGCGCGTGTAAGACCTCTCTCCTTCACTTCCGCCAGAGCGCGCCTCTGCGCTTCAGGATCGGAGAAGTTAGGCTTTTTGCGCCATGGGTCGCACCAGAACGGACCTCCTAGATAATCAATGCCGGTCCAGATGAACTCGCCCATGCAGGTGCGTACCTTGTCCATCCAGAACCATTGCACGTCCGGAGTGCAGGCCCATCCGGAACTGACGTTTCTCCATCCTGTCGCATCCCAGCAGTAGGACGAGTTGTAGAAATCGGGAAAGGCAAGCTTGCCGTCAAGCCATTTCTGCTCCACAGGAAACTGGTACTCGCCGCGCGTTGAACTCATGCAGATCGTCTCCGAACCGAAGAACGGCACATCCGGGTATCTATCGACAAGGGCCGGGTACTGCCACGAGAAGTAGTTGCATCCCATTACGGGAAGCACGGTAGGATAGTCGTTGGTGTAGTTGACCGCATTGTTGTTGGCGTTGACGGATGGGCGCGTGGGATCCTCCTGCGCCACGATCCTCGCCAGTTCGCGCGCGAGGCGTGAGCCGGAACCGTCCGCGTTCGGTTTCGTCTGCAGATCGCATATCTCGTTGCCGATGGAGTACATGATCACTGAGGGATGGTTGCGGTCTGTGCGCACCCATGCGCGCACGTCGCGCTCGTGCCACGTGTCGAAGATGTTTGTGTAACCGTTGGCGCGCTTGCCGGCGCTGCCGGTCTTCCGCCACTCGTCGAACACCTCGTCCTTGACCAGCAGTCCCATCTCGTCGCACAGCTCCAGGAGCCCTTCGTCCGGCGGATTGTGGGAGGAGCGTATTGCGTTCACGCCGGCCTCCTTGAACAGCGCAAGCCTGCGCCGCTGGGCTGTGCGGTTCCACGCCGCGCCCAGCACGCCGAAATCATGGTGCATCGAAACGCCGTTGAGCGGCACGGTGCGCCCGTTCAGCTGGAAACGGCGTTCGTCGGCATGGAACGCAATCGTGCGTATTCCGTAGCGGTAGGAGTCGCCCTCTACGTCAACGGTGTAGAGATACGGGTCATCGATATCCCACAGGCGGGGGTTCGCTACCTCGAACGTACGCTCCTTAAGCCCCCCCTTTGACATCTCGTAGCGCACGCGTACCTTCGCGCGCGCAGCCGTCACCTCCGGGGTCGTGATGTGTACGCTGCCCGGCAGCACGTGGTCCTCCGGGCAAACAAGAAGGCGGCAACGGCGGTAGAGTCCACCGCCCGAATACCAGCGCGACGAATGCGGGATGTTGTGGCAGCGTATCGCGATTGTGTTTGCGCCGCCCCAGTCGAGGTGCGGCGTGAGGTCTATGCGCCACCGCGTGTAGCCGTATGGCCATCCACCCAGGAACCTTCCATTAAGGTACAGCATCGAATAGCTCATCGCGCCGTCGCACTCGAAATAGACGGTCCTGCCCTTCCACTCGGCAGGCACGTCAATCTTCAGCCGATACCAGCCGATGCCGGTCACATCGAGGAACGCATCGCCGTACGGCCTATCCGAGTCGAAAGGCTTGTCCACGCCCCAGTCGTGTGGAACGCGAACCTCGCGCCATGCGGTGTCATTGAAATCCGGCCTGGCCCAGTCGAACTTCGGCGCGCCGGCCGTGTCGCCACGGTCGGCGCGGTCGAGAATCGCGCTCATCGCCTTAAGCGTAAGATTCGTGCCTGCCTTCGGATCGTCGGCCTTCACGAACCTCCATCCTGACTTGAGCGGCACCTTAAGCGTGCCGCCCAAGGCGATGGCGGCAACCATATATGCTCCAACTGCGACAAGCGATTTCTTTGACATTGCTTTCTCCTGCCTGTCAGGCGTTCTTCACCCATGCGTGGGCAGGATCCATCGACGATATGAGTCCTCGGCCCTGCGAGCCGGCCATGGTCCAGAGGTAGTACATCTGATAGCCAGGCGCGCCGACGAGCGGGTGGTAACCCTCGGCGATAGCCACCGTATCGTAGCTCTGCACGCGATACGCCTCATTCAGGGAGCCGTCCGGCTTGTACACGCTCTGGAATCCGAAACCCTGCGGCGGGTCGAAAAGATAGAAGTACGTCTCCTCCATGTCCAGCTCTGCGGGCGGATTGTTCACGTCGTGGCGGTGGCTCGGGTATCCGCTCCAGTTGCCGCTCGGAATCATGCCTTCGCCGATATAGAAGTGCTCTGAATCGAACTTCTCATCGAGGATTATCTCGCTGGTGCGAGTCCAGTTGTCCTTGCCCAGCGCGATGTGGCGCGTATCCTCTGGGCGTATGAGCGTTGGCTTTGCCGTGTCGCGCGTGGCCGGGGAGCCGTTATAGGCGAGCTCGACATCCGAGAGGGCCGTGATGGAGTACTTCGTGCGGCGCGGCAGGTACAGGCAGTGGGGCTTTCCCGTGAACGGGCTGGAGCGGCCATCCGTCACCTCAAACGACCATCCGTCACCCTTGGCGGCGAAGTTGCCGCCCATTAGCACAAGCGCGACCTCCGTCTCGCCGGTGTCGCCGTCGTACGTGCTTCCCTTCGCCAGCTTTACGAGGCCGAACTTCGTAAGCTTCATTCCGTATTCGCCCACATCAAAGACCTTGTTGTATCCCTGCTGCGGCTTCAGTTCAATCCTGAGGTTCATAGGTATATTCCTTTCGTTGATTAACTTGAAAACACCGAGTCTGCACTACTTGACCAGATGCATTTCAATATCCATGTTGCGGCAGAGATCGGCCAGCGCTTCGGCATGATCGCCGTACATCAGGGCGTAGTGGTGCTCCCATCCGTTGTCGATGACCTCCTTGCGGATCGCCTCGCATCCGGCGTCGAACTTGATCTTGAGCGGGTTCCCACGCACGAACAGATCGGTGTCGAGACCGGTGCCGGGGCAGACGAGCATGCGGTATCCGTCGCCGTCGCGCTTTTCCCCCAGACGGGCCAGCGTCACGCGTCCGCCCTTGAGCGGGAACTCGTCTGTCACGCCCTTCACACCGCCGCCCTCTACCGTGGCCGAACAGCGAAGCTCGGGCTTGAATCCAGGTTTGCAGATCGCGCATGGCGCGGCACCGCAGTGCCATGTGACGCCATAGTCCCCTTCGCAAATGATAAGGTCGCAGAAGAACGGCTTGTCGCCGGAAAGCTCCTGGCCGATACGCATCATGACCGCACCGTACACGTCGCCCTCGCACGCGCAAAGGTGGCCGTGGTTCGTCAGATGCCCCATAGTCGAGCACACCGCGATGCCGTAGAACTCGTTGAGGATCACCTCCGGCCAGCACCGCATCGCAAGAGTATCGACCATGAACTTTTTCTTCGTCTTGACGATCGCCCCGTAGAGGCGCACCGCCTTCTCGAACTGGTCGCCCTTCGGCCCGTCGCTCGCATGACATGGCGCATCCTCCAGCACCTCCCTCTTCGCCTGCTCGTACTCATCTGGCGCAAGGTTCTGCGCTGTCGTGAACACCTCGTGCTCGGTGATGATTTTCACCTCCGGCCCGATGAGGCGGCGCAGGAGCATCTCGCTGCAGCAGCTCGTGTAGAAGCCGGGCACGCGCCCGCCGATGAGGCCGATGCGCATGCGCTTGAGGACCTTCATGGTTCGCGCCACGTTTATGGCGCGCGTAAGCTGCGCTGCGGCGTCCGGGGTGCCAGGCTCGGCATGGACGTGGAAGTACGGGATGTGCAGGCGGTACATGTGGTGCGCGTTCATGTTGGCGGCGCAGAACGAGTTGTTCTGCAGACGGCCTCCTGCGGGGTCGGGTTCCTTCATCGACCACAGGATCACTGGAATGTTGCCGAGTCGCTGCGCAAACATCGGCGGCACCACGCCGAGAGAGAACGTCATGAAATGCGTGATGAGCACGTCGGGACGATCCTTCTCGAACTGCTCCAGCAGCTCTACCGCCTCGTCCTCCAGCGTAAGCATATGGTCGGGGCCTATCACCTCTACATCCGGAAGCGTCTTTAGGAACGCGAGAGCATTCGCGCGCGCGGCCTCCAGCGTGTCGTTTGTCCAGTTCACCTTGCTCAGCGGCAGGTACCCGATCTTGAATTTGCTTGACATTGTACAATACTCCTTTGGTTGAAAACGGTTTCAATTAAAGCATAAACGCCTGTTGGATGCAAGCGGAAAAGATGACATCCCGCTGAAAAACTTTGGGCGCAAAGTGAGAAGTTATCACGTTGCTTCCCGGCACCCCCCAAACAGCCGCCTGATCTTCTCCAGCCCCACGCGCAACGTGTCGGCAGGCGTTGTGCGCCAGTACGCGGGATTGAACAGCTCGATGGAAAGCCATGGATCAGCGCCGGAGGCGGCAAGGTTCCCTGATATCTCGCGCCAGGGGGCAAGGCCGTCGCCCGGCCATACGCGATCCGCATCCACCAGTTTATCCCGTGACGGCTCCGCAGGATAGTCGTTCACGTGCAGAACAGGCAACATGGCGGGCGTAAGTCTGCGGTACGCCCCGAACGATCCGCCGCCGCGATATGTGTGGTACACGTCGGCAAGAACGGCGGCGTCCGGGCGGTTGACGAGCGCAAGCACGTCAAGCGCATCCTCAAGACGGGACAGGTTAACGGAGTGTCCCCAGTATTCGAGCAGCGGCTTTACGCCCATCGCCTTTCCAAGCTCCAGCACCACAACATACCGTTCGGCGATTTCTTCTGAAGTAAGGCAAGGGGCTCCCGGCTTCTGCACCCCAAACATGGATGCGGCTATGCAAGGACATCCCATCTCGGCGAGAAGCGCCATGTCGCGCTTCGTCTCCTCCAGACCAGCCGCTTGCACGGAAGGAACCGGACTTACCCACTGTCCGAACGCAATGCCGTTGACGAACGACAACCCGCAATCGCGAGCCATGCGGCACACGTCGCCGAACGTTCCGCTCTCTTTCGCCGCACGGATATCCTTCATCCAAGGTTCATATCCGGTGAATCCCGATGCCGACACAGCCTTTACCTGCTCGAAGAGCGAAAGATTGTAGCCACGCAGCGTGGATGCGTTCATCGAAAACTTCGCCGTGCGCCCTCGCGCCACGTCAACGCATCCGACGGCAGTGAACGCCGCGCCGATACCTATGAACGATCTGCGGTTGACTTTCTGTTTCGCCATGTTACGGAACCCTTTCATTTCTTGACGGCCCGTATTGTACCAAAAGTCGGCGCGGCGTAATCGCCTGATATGTCAGGTTTCCGCCGACAATCAAGGGTCACGCTACCTTTGGGCAAAAGGTAGCGCTACATTTCCCCAAAAGGTCACGCTACCCTTGCCCGAAAGGTCAGGTGACCTTTCCCCCATCGGTCAGGTGACCCCTACGGAAGCGCGGCCACCATCGGCTATTCCACGGTCACCGTCCACGGCCCGGCGGCGGACTTCTTGCACCGCGCCTCGCCTATGCCTACGCCATCGACCACAAATCCTACCAAATCGCCCCTTTCGATGCAAGCGAAATCTTGGGGACTTTTGAGGGGGAGCGGCGCACAACAATAAAATTGTGGTATAATGTCCGGCATGAAAACCTATATTGTCACATGCAGGACTTCAGACGGCAATCTTAGGGAACGGCACATTGAGGCTGCGAACCATGTTGCCGCCACGAAGGCAATTGCGGCAGAAGGATTAGAGATCGTTTCAATCGACCGTGACGACGATGGCGAGTCTACCTCACGTTCGCGCAAGCGGTGGAAAGGACTGATTCTCTCTATCCTGTTCGGCCTTATGGCGGCGGCGGCATGTGTAGCGTTCGTGTGGTACCGCGTCGCTAAAAGATGACGAGCAAAATAAAGGAAAGCTCCAGCGACGCCAGAGCTTCCTTTGCGTCCGGAACTGGCGATCATTCGCCTCTCGGTCGCCGTTCGCTTACTTGTTCTTGTGCCGCTGCGCCTTCATGCGCTTGTCGTATTTGTGCTTCGACATTTTTTTGCGGCGTTTCTTCTTGATGGAACCCATCTTGCTTTCTCCTTTGGTTGACGTGTCTTAGAAAATTACCTTGTTGAGCGCCAGCTCGATGATGCCGGTGGCACCAGCCGCGCGCAGCGGCGGGATGAGGTCGCGCACCAGCCGCTCCTCGACGACAGTCTCGACGGCGAACCAGTCCGGATCGTTGAGCTTGTTGACCGTGGGGGCGTGGAGCGCAGGCAGCGCCTTGACAATCTTCGCCAGATTCTTCGCCGGCGCGTTGAGCTTGAGCAGAACGCGTTTCTGGGCATCGAGCGCACCAAGCAGCAGCATCTTGAGCTGCTCGATCTTCGCGCGCTTCGCGGCGCTCTTCCACGCCTTCTTGTTTGCGATCATGCGCGTTGTCGAAGTAAGGATGGTATCGACGATACGCAGATTGTTCGCCCGGAGCGAGGACCCCGTTTCGGTGAGATCCACAATCGCATCCACCAGCTCTGGAGCCTTCACCTCGGTTGCGCCCCAGCTGAACTCCACATCGGCCTTTACGCCGTTCTTCTTGAGGTAGCGCTTCGTGAGACCTACCGCCTCCGTCGATATACGCTTGCCGTTGAGATCCCTGACGGTCTTGATCTTCGAGTCGTTCGGCACAGCCAGAACCCAGCGAACCGGGTTTGACGTGGCCTTGGAGTAGTTCAGCTCGCAGACCTCCTGAACATCCGACCCGTTTTCATACACCCAGTCGTAGCCGCAGATACCTGCGTCCAGAAGACCAAGCTCCACATAGCGGCTCATCTCCTGCGGACGCAGCAACCGACATTTGATATCCGGGTCGTCAATGGACGGAATGTAGCTGCGGGATGAACACGACACATTGAAACCCGCGCGCTTGAACAGCGCGAAGGTCGATTCCTGCAAGCTCCCTTTTGGGAGACCGAGAATAATTGCCATCTACCGAACTTTCTCCAAACGAATGAAAAAACACGCGTAGTATACCAAAACACAGCCGCCGCCGCAAGTATCACCAACATGGAGTTTACTCATTTTTGAGAATCCTATCATCCCTGGCAATGCACAGCACACATACGGTTTTATCTCGCCGAATGGAACCCTACAGCCCGTTGGGCTCTGCAGCGACCTTGAAGAAACGGTCGGCGGCGGTTTTGACATGCCAATCCGAAAGGTTCTGCGAACCCAGCACCGTGTAGTCCCAGAGAACCGTGTTCTTCGGGAGGATGCCGATCACCGGGAGATTTTCCGAATCAAACGATATAGTCACCGTAAGATTGGTTTCCGACGCGTTGTCGGGATCCAGCCCATTCACGAACGACGCCTCGATCGAAAGCCCGTTCGCACCCACATGCTCGGCCAGTGCATTATGGCAGCCGCAGAAATAGTCCAGGAGATGGTCGGCACCGTGCTGGGCGGCATAGAGATCAAGCCAGCCATATGGCACCGCCGCATCCGTGGACGTCGTGACCGAGCCGCCGCCCGTCGCTCTTGCGTACACCTTGCAGCAGAAGTACTTGCCGTTCGCCGACTGGTCGTTCCAGAGGTAGCGGTCGGGGTCGGGACACGTGAGGCTCAGACCGGCCGAGGTCGTCATGTTCGTCACATAGCCCGATCTGTTGTACGACATCGGCACGACATCCGAAACGCTTTCGGCCGAGAACCTCACCACGACGGCAAACCGCGACGATGCCTCCACGTTCACTTCCGTATCGAACGGAATCACCTCATATCCAGCAGTGTCGCACGTGCCTTCCTTTACCTTTATCCAGTCGCCCGACAGGGCTCCATCGGAAAAGCTTGCGTTCCTGACGATCGAGACGGTGTAGTCGAGATTGTCATAAAGCGCATAGAAGCCTACCGCCGAAAGCGTATCGCTGCGGTCGGCCAGAAAGATGTTCGCGGCGCATAGCGATGAAAAGCCCGAATAGCCAGATGAGCCGATATATCCCTGCCTGTCGTACTGGTAAATCCTTCCATAGTCGTCTCCCTCGGAAAGCGAGGCGTAGGCGACCTGCACATCGCCAAACCCAAGCGTTCTGTCGTAGTATGATATGTACATGTATCCATTCTCGAACAAATCCGTCCCCCAGCTGTTCCTGATGATGAACGCGCCGTCGCCTGGAGGGGTTTCCCTGAAGTTCGAGGCGAGGTAGCCGTCGTCCCACCCTATTATTGAGACGGCATGGTTCACCGTTGTTTCGTTCTTGCAGTAGTATGCCGCACCCTTGCGGTAGACTTCGTCGTGCATGTAGCTTGTCGCGAGCGGGCCATACGCCATGACGGCGCGCTTTATCGCGTTCAGGTCGGCCTGGAGCTGGGCGGCATCGTCTACGGAAGTGCGTTTCGGCACGAACACCACCTTGCGCGGCGTACGCACGCCGCGTTCGCGCACGCTTGCGCCCACATGCGGATATGGATCGAGCGCCTCCATGATGGGACACTCCTCCCGCAGTATCGCCGCCATCGCCATCTCGTTGTTGCCGCCGTCGCTGTAGCCCCATGCGAATCCGTGCATGTTGGCGAGGTTGTTCTCGGAAAGGTCGGCGGCTATGCCCTCGTCCCGGCGGATGAGCCACTCAAGCCCGGCCATCGTCGCAAAAGTCCAGCATGTGCCGTACGATCCCTGATCCCTTATCGGCGAAAGGTAGCTCACGCCATCGACATCGCGCAGATCGTAGCGCGACGGAAGGAATTCGGCGACCTTCAGCCTGAGAGGTCCGGCAACGGCAGATGCCGCGACCGCGACCGCGTTCGTCAGGTGCCTGATCGGATTGGGAGGCAGCCTGTAGCCGATGTTGCCAGCTTGCGCTACAACGGCGGCCAGCAAGGCTGCAAGGCATGCTGCGCATTTCATCTCACCACCCCTTCCCTTCCGCGAAGTCCATGTAGCACCGCCAATCGTAGCGAGTGATGTCATGCACGCCCGCGCGCAGATGGTAGGCGGCGTTCCCTGCGTGAAGCGGCACCTCCACCTTGGGGAATCCGTGCGCGACCAGACCCGCCATTCCGTAGAGACGCCATACAGGAGACGCAAGCTCCAGCGCGGCGAACTCGCCACGTTGACCCGCCCACGCGTCTTCAGACGCGCTCGACACGTAGATGAGCCGCGGTGCGACAAGCGCCAGAAGCCAATGCTGGTCGAACTCCATCTTCGGCGAAAGATCCAGCCCTACGTACTTCTCGTAGTTCGGGCAGAACCATTTCTTCGCGACCATGATTGCCTTGATGCTCTCCGACTCCCACAGCCGCATATGGTTCAGTTTTGCGCCTGAGCACCCGGAACAGCACGATATCGTGAGCGCAAAACGCGTATCGAACGCGCCTGCGACAAGAGCCGTCTTGCCGTTCCGGGAAAGTCCCACGGCGGCGACGCGTTTCGCATCCAGAAGCGGCTCCGTCTCCACCCAGTCCAGCACGCGGCTCATGCCCCACGCCCAGGCGGACAGGATGCCCCAGTCGGTAGGCTTGCGCTCCGCCATGTTCTGCGGCCCGAACACCTTGAACACGCCGCTTGTCGCAACATCAGGACCCTGCCAGTCGAGCGCAACCTCCTGGTTGCAGTATGCCGCCACCGCGAAACCGCGCGAGACGATGTCTTCTACGGGCAGCCAATATACGGGACGCGGACCGTTTACGTCATCTGCAGTCTCCGACGGGCGAGGGCTTGAATGGATAAGTATGGGTGCCGGACGCTTCGACACGGGAATCCACACGGAGAAGTTCATCTCGCCTTTGCCGCCAGGCCCAGAATATGTCGCTCGCACACGCTTGCGGAGCGCCTTGCCGCCATAGCACATCTCCGGCTGAGCCGTCTCGGCAAACGAGAGGTCGGACGGACGCTCCACCGGACGCACGCCATACTCCTGCTCCAGCAAGGTCCTGACGATCTCCGGGCGGCGCACCTGCTCCCACTGCTCGCGCGTGGTGATCTTGCCACCAGATGCCGAGACAAGCAGCTCTGGCACATCCTTCGGCTTGGACGGCGTCTCGAATTCGGCAAACGCAGTTCCGGCAGCGCCGGTCGCCAAGGCCAGGCACACAGTGAATCTTTTCATCATAGCGCTCCTTTCGTCATCGGTTTTACTTGCGGCTCAAAGCTCCACCCACTTGCCGCCGTCGCGGTTGGATGCCAGCGCAGCATCAACAAACCGTATCGTGCGAAGGCCGTCGCGCGCCTGGGGGAAGTCGCAGCCCTCAACACCTCGCAACGCGGCGCAGAACTCGCGGTAGTGGTTTGCGAACGCCTCGATGAACCCCTCGTGATGGCCTGCGGGTATGCGCGAACAGCGTTTCGACACGTCGGAGAGCGACGCGATGTACGGCGCGTTGCGCTTGTATATGCGTTCCGGGCCAAACGCCTCCTTCACGTGCAGGTAGTTGCCCTCCTCAACCTTCCATACGAGCGAGGCCTTGTCGCCATACACGCGCAGCCTGATGCCGTTCTCCTCGCCGGTCGCAACCTTCGATGTTAGCATGACGGCCTTCGCGCCATGAGAAAGACGCATAAGGATGGATGCGTCGTCATCAAGCCGGTTGCCCGGCGCAAAAGAAGAAAGGTCGGCGGCGAGCTTCCGTATCTCCAGCCCGGTCACGTACTCGATGAGATGAGCGCCATGCACGCCGATGTCAGCGACCACACAGCTCGGCCCAGAACGCCTGGGGTCCATCTTCCATGCGTTTCGCTTGTCGAGCGGCTTGGAGAAGTCTATTTTGCGGAAACTTCCCTGCTGATACTCCATCACCACCTTGCATATCCTTCCGAGGTCGCCGCGCCTCACGAGATCGCGCGCAAGCTTTACCATGGGATATCCCGAATATGTGAAAGGCACGCCAAGCACAAGACGGCGGCGGCGCGCGAGACGCTCCAGCTCCTCCGCCTCCGCAGAGGATACCGCAAGCGGCTTTTCGCACATTACGCTGATTCCAGCATCCAAGGCAGCCTTGGCTATCGGGTAGTGAGAATCGTTGGGAGTGCAGATGGCAAGGAAGTCGATGCGTCCCCTTTCTGCCGCGATCAGGCTGCGCCAGTCCTGGTAAAGACGCTCAGGTATAACGCCAAGCTCCCGCCCGGTCGTTGCGTTACCATCCGCATCGCGGCTGAAGCAACCCGCCACAAGATCCGCAAGGTCATCCATGCGAATCGCAGCTCGATGGACAGGGCCGATGAACGAACCACGCCCGCCGCCGACCATCGCATATGTCAACCGCCTATCCTGAAGTTTACTCCTCGTTCTCATGGCGGCTATTATACCAAAAAACGCATCTTAGTGATTGCCGGCGCGGGAAGCCCTATCCGACATAGAACGCAGGGTGCAGGGGACGGCGTTTCCATCTTCAGGGGACAAGGTCGGGCGGCATGTCCCCATGCCGCCGGATTCGCCCGTTTACGGTGCGATGGGAGTGCCATTAGCACCTAAGTAATATAGGAGCGATAGCTGAACCATGCACACGCGAAAGTGCATGGTTCCGCTCGGCAACTTGCATGGTTGGACTTCGCAACTTGCATGGTTCCACTCGCCGAAGTGCATGGTTCAGCTCGCCGAAGTGCATGGTTCAGCTTTTGGCATTGCATGGTTGGACTTTAAAAACGCAATTTCCGAGCCATAATGACACGCTCCCACCCCCTCCCTGCACATCACCACAACGTCATGCCTAGGACCTTGACTCTTCCTTCCTTGTCCAGTTCTCACCTTCCGGCTTGCCGAATATAGAATTTTTGCCGAAAGCAGATATAACGAATCACAGGTATTGCGCGATTGAAAGAATGCGGATACGGTATTCTCCATCAACGAGCGAAGAGAACACGATGAATCTGCCATTGGAAGAGACGGACGGAGACTGGTTGTCTGCCTTGTCATCAGTCAGTCTTTTGACCTGTCCGCTGTACATATCCACCAACATGATATCAGCCAATGGTTGAATTCCACCAGAAACAAACACAACATGACGGCCATCAGGCAGAAATTCAGGCGAATGGCATCCGTTTATCTGCATGGAAGCCGATTTTGCCTTGGTCTCGTAAAGCATCTTGTTCGTCTTCAAGTCGATAAACCGCAGATTCACAGTCCCGCCAGTGCGAACCTGAAATGCAGCCTTGCTCTTGTCTGCCGAAACGGCAACCACATCCTTTGGCAATGTTGTACATCCGTTCTGCGGCGTTCCATTCTGCAACGGCTTATGCCATTCCGTTTTCACTCCGGTATCAAGGTCGATTCGTTTCCACACTTCCTTTTCGCCATCAACGGTCAGATATGCCACAGCACGGTCGCCGTCCACAAATCTTGGATTGCGGCCGGGTTCATCCGAGATTACCTGCGGTGACGGGTCTTCACCAATATCGAACATCCGTACACCGGTGTAGAGCAGGACGTCATCCGGTCTCTGATACCAGTTCATGCAATAGAAGTATACGCTCTTGGTCCCTATAGGAGCCGTGAATGTCCCCGACACACGCTCCCATGTATCGATGCGGCCGCTGCTTTCCAGCTTGACCAGCCATTTGTACGAATGATTTCGAACGCCGATAACGCCGCATCTTCCGATCGAGTTGGCCCGTATTCGCCCCTCAACACGATATCTGCGACCTGGAGTCACTTTGACCTTGCGTGTGGCAGTGGCTTCACGCCCGACCAAGCGGAGCGATGAAACGCCATTCACGTCACATGATGAGCCGGATGTTGTCCATCCAATCGGCACTCCGTCCTTGGCCAATTCGAAATCGCCGTTGCCGAACATGGAACCTTCATCGGGCAATGTTACGCGCACGTCTGTGCATGGTTTTCCGTCTTTACCTGTAAGACGTGCAATGAGCCGCCAATCCCCCTCCTCCTGCAACGCCTTCACCAAAAGCCGGTTGGCCCCACGACAAAGTCTAACGGCGTACACTTCTTGATCTGGCTCAGCGCCGCGATTTGTCAGAGACTCCCCGATCTTAACCCCATTCAGCCATACCACATATCCATCGTCGCTTCCCATGCCAAGCCGAACTTCCCGCTCGTCAGGCGATGATATGGTGCATGCAAGATATGCCGCTACATTGTTTGCCGGACGGGTGGCAATTGCAGCATCCCTCAACGACACCATTTCAAGAGAACCCCGACCAGCATCCAGATGAATAGGCCGCCATCTCACCTGATATTCACCGGGTATCCAATAGAATCCGGAATCGAACACTGCCGTCTCCACCCTGCCAAAACGCGGCTCGTAATTGGCTTCGCCACCATGCGCATTAAGGAAATCCTTCCGCACCGCTTCATAGCCGCGAACCTCATCACCCCTGTTCGGAAACGGTCCGAGCACAATCCAATCCAACAACGCTCCGTCTGCTCCCAACTCAAACGGGCCTGGGTTGAAGCGAGAGATGGCATCTTGATCATTCTCATCCAGAAGCATCACCGAAAGATCGTCAAAAAGCATCTCTGCATCCGGGCTGGACGCACGGTTCTCCGCATAGAAATACACTTCCTTCCCGGTGGCGGTCAGAACGCGATTGAATCGCACGCGCCCGACCTTATCATCGCCAAAAGCCGCAAACATAACCTTATACTTGCTTGACGTGAAACGCACCTCGCCCTTTCCGCGCCCCCTTATCTTCTCAATCACACCCGATATCCTGTAGGTCTTGCCTTGTTCAAGTCGCACCATCTGCGTTGCGCACGTGCCACCGCGCAAGCGCAGCGCTTTTCCACCGGAAGCGCAAGGCACTACGCAGTTCGTCGCATGGATGTTCCAGCCTATTGGCCGTCCTTTTGAATCGGCGTATTCAAATCCGCCGTTCTTCAGCATTTCGCCGCGCACGAGAAGATTGGACATCTCCTTCGCCACCGGTGCGGTCAACCGCTTCCGCAATGGCTCCGCCTTGCCGCTCCCTACTTCCACCCATGTAATGTAGTCATAGCCGGCCCTTTGCGTCAGCGGCGGCGGCGTGGCTATGGTGAACTCCCGGCTTGCGTCGCCGCAGGCAAGCTGATACCGGCCTGCATATGGCAGCCTAAACCACGCCACGCCATCTGGATCGGAAAGCGTCCCCTCCACTTCGCCGACACGATTTGGATCGGAGAGCCATACGAACTGTCCGGCCGCTTCCGCGCCAGCGACCGCGATCACCTCCGGCACACGTACAGGCGGCAGAAGCGGAACTGCATCCCCGATCTTCTCATAGGATTCTCTGATGCACCTATCGACAATGTTCGTCCTGAACATCGGCACGGTGGGATCAAACCAGTTTATGCCAAGACCGAAGTTGCCGCCACCATACATCCATCCCGGATAACGCTCCACCTTTGCCCCCCGCCCTGATGTACTTGGCCACGACGGGCGCACATTGAATGTGCGGATACCCTTCAGCTCGCCATTGTCAAGCACTTTCGCAAAGTCATCCCAAGGGCCAAAGTGCAGTTCGTTAGCATCGGCGTATCCGATAAAGCCCGTTCCGGACTGTGCGCACAGCACGATTCCCGATACATGCTTGGCCGATGCCGCGTCTGCAATCTGCCTTACATAGCTTTCGCCAACCCGAAACTGCTCCGCGTAGGCTTCCCTTGGCATCTGCATGAAATCTATCTTGCGTTCGCTGCAATAAACCTCCCCGACCAGCACCGGCACTTCACCATGAAAACCAGTGGCGGCAATTTCTCCGTCTATCACCTTCTTCAGGTTTCCGTAGGGATGGATGTTGAACACTCTGAAGTTGCTGCGGGAGAACTTGCCGTCCTTCACGAGCGGCCACAGGCAGTAATTGTGGTTGATCTCAACAATGCGCGCCGGATCGAGCGAGCGGATGTCCGAGATGAGAGAATCGTACGCCTTTGCCAGCGAAACGTCGATCTTCTCCATGTTCTTGGGCGTGGCAAGTCCAACGCTGAACGCTTCGTTGTTCACGCACCATGATATCACCGACGGATGGTTGTAGTTGGCGATCACGTAATTCCGCCATATCCTGCGGATGTCCTCGCCGTCAACAGGCATTGGCCTGCCGTTCCGCTTGAACGGATGAACCATTTCCGGTTGGAACATGAAACCCAACTCGTCCGCAACTTCGGCCCATATCGAATTGTCCATGCGACCAGAATGTCCGCGCAGAAAGTTCATTCCGCTTGAGCGCATGCGCTGGTAAAACGCGGTGATTGCCGCTGGATGCTCGGTGTGGACGCGTGTTTTCGAATAGAGATCGCCTTTTATGAATATGGGCTTGCCGTTCAGCGTAAAGCGATCGCCATCCGTGCCGAACGACCGAAAGCCAAACCGCTCGTGCTTTACGTCGATTAGCTGCCCATCTTTCCAAAGCTCCATCCGCAGACGGTAGAGGTGCGCCGAACCATATTTGCCGTATCCCCACAAAATAGGATTCTTCCATGACACCGAAACCGTTCCTTCTCCGACATCGGAGATGTGATGGTCCGGCAGGGATAGGACAGCGCCGCCAGAATCCGAAACCCTGCCCTTGAGCGTCAATTGGGACCCTGCCGTTTCCACACCCGAAACATGCGTACGCACGCTCAACTTGCGGTTTCCCACATCGGTGTCAATTAGCACATAATCTATTGAAACCTGCGGAACCTCCTCAATGAACACGTCACCGCATACGCCTGCATAACGTGATGGCCCAAATGTGGCTACTGTCAGTTCGTTGGTGGTGCCCCACTTCACGGCTGAGGTTGCATCCACCGTCTCACAAACGCCAATACAGTCCTCCTCATGGATCTTCACTCCGTTCAGCGAAACCGAATGGGCGAAATCCACGCGCTCGAAGAACAACCGCACCTTTTTTGTCTTCCACGCATCCGGCACCGGAAAACGCAACCGGTAAACGCCAGCCGTCGCATCCATTACGGCATCAGGAAAGTCCCAGGCCTCCCGCTGTATGCCACCCCATGCTGAAGGCACGGGAATCGCAGTCCATGGTGAAATGCCGCCACGGCTCGACTTGCCGGAGAAACACATCTCCCACATTCCGTTCAGGCATACTCGACTGCGGAGGGCGCAATCTGCTCCTGCAGATGCAAGAAGCGATACGCCTGCCACCAGCGCAAACACGAACGATTTCATCTGCTGGCCTTATCTTATGGACATGACGAAGCCGCCAAGATTCACGCAAAGTTTTCCGTTCTCCACGCACACATGTGCCCGAGGTCGAACTCTGCCGTTCAACTTGACAGACCAAGTCGCAAGGTTGTCGCTGGCATCGTCAAGCGCCGCAACGGCAATCGGAAGTTCGCAGACTCCAGTTTTACCGGCAGGGAAGTTCGAGACATCAAGCACGCCGTTCGCCGCTGGGGCGAAGCTCGACATCCGGCTTGCGCCGACGGCAAAGTCAACCGAGAGGGACGAAAGCCTCAACGACGCCCCGTCCGCATCAAACACAGCATTTGGCGCAACGGACAAAGATGCCAGCGACAATGAAACGCCAGCAGACACTCTCACTGTGCCGCCGCTCACGGAAAGATCGCCCGCATAGCCTGCCGCCCGTGCGCCCACGGTTAGCGTACCCGTGCCAGTCTTCACGATGGAGCCAATGCCACAGGTCGCAATGTCAAAATCACCATCCTGATCACCGTAACCAAACTTGACAGATGCCGCAGATTCCACCCCGTTGGTGAGGATGCCATCACCGCTTGCTCCGATAAACTCCGTCGCTATCCCGTTCACGTCGAAGAACGCCCCGGCAGACACCTCAAGCGCACCACGTCCAAGCGTGAAGTCTGCATCTTGCAAACGGATGCCGCCACCCAACACCTTGGTAGGTCCGGTAAGCGTGCATTTGGAGCGGGTGTTTATGTAGCTCGCGGGAACACGTGAAAAGGTCAGTACGCCAACTCCACGCTTTGTGAATCCGCCATCGCCAGATACATTCACCTGACGGTCTGAGTTTCCGCCGGAGAAATTGCGGTCTACCGGAATCTCGATGTCGATGGGATAGCCGTTTATGCTTTCCACCATCATGTGCGGGCTTGGATAAGCGCTTCGCCATGAATACCCGCTCACGTGAAACATTGACTCCGTCCTGTTGGCGGAACTAGACACGTACTTGCCGCCGTTGAACACGATGCGCGAATAGTTGCCGCCCGAATGATGGATGCTCCATGCCTGAATCTTGCCATTTACGCCGTTCGTAATAAAGCAATGCTCCTCCGCCACAGCGCCGGGATGCACGCCGGACATCAAAAGCAGCACACGCATTTCAATCGACGCCCTGATGTCTGCCGTCACATGAATTGGGGTGCCACTTCGCCCTGGCGATATTTCACGTCCAAGATACATATCATAGTCGTTGTGAAATGCAGCGCCATTGAGCACTTTCAAATTGGCATCCCCAATCTCGTTTCCTATGATTGGCGCAGCAGACCCATACACCTGGCCACCATCGATAGTGAAATCAACTGCATCCGAACCGTTTCCGTAGAACTGCGGCGCAGGCTTGCCATACGCAATCACCAATCTGGCGTTCTTGCGGATTTGAAGCCCGTTCACAAAATGCGTTGGGGCATTGAACTGGTAGTCCGTTCGCGCCGTAATCCCTTCCGACGGGAGCAGAACGACAGGCACATTCGTGAGCGTGGTATCCGACGTGAATGTCATCCTCTTGCCGTTGCCTAAGATGTAGAAAGGATTGGATGCCGGGTCATGCCCGATCGCACCGTCAATCGTGACCTCCGCCGCACTTGGGCCGGAGAACCGGTCGGCATAGTAGCCTTCCATCGCGGTAAGGTCGAACCCTCCGGTGACATTGCCAGTCACCTGATAGACTAATTCGGCGTTTGCGAAACCAGACATTGCAACCACTGCGGCAGTCAGCGCAGCCGGAAGCACATTGTTTGTTTGCCATTTCATTGCAAGTTTCCTTTCCTTGTGCGCATTATTGTACCATAGGCACCAGCGCATATGCGGAAGGATTGCGCAGAAATTTCAGGAAGGATAATTACAGGCCTTGCACTTTGCGCGCCATTCGCGCAGGCTCATGCCTGTGGCGCGGGCAAAGATGTAGCGGAGGGAACGTCCGTCGCGGTAGCCGCACTCCGCGTGGATGCGGTCGAGGGGAATGCCGCCATCCGCCAGAAGGGCCTTTGCCCTCTCCAGCCGCACAGCCAGAATCTCCTCGTTTATGGAATGGCCGGTCGTCATCTTGAAACGCTGCTCGCCGCTCCTCCGGCCAACCCCCATCACGCGCGTGACATCCTCCACGCGGATTTCGCCGCCGCAGGCATTGAGCCGTATGAACTCGATTGCGCGGAACACGGCGGCGTCCCGCTTGGAGAATCTTCCGAGCGACGGACGCACCACGACCTTGGAGTTCCCGAACACGGCAAACTGCGGCTTGCCCTTCGGCCTGCGCATCCGCTTCGCAAGCAGCTGCGCCGCAAGCCAGCCTGAATGTTCGAAGTCGACAGAGACGGATGCAAGCGGCGGCGTGCAGTTCTCGCAGACCAGCTCATCGTTGTCGATGCCGATCACTGAAAGCGCGTCCGGCACGGCGATGTCGAGTTCATTTGCGGCGCGCAGCACATGCGCGCCCATTTCGTCGTTCGCCGCGAAGATCCCGCACGGCTTGCGGATGTTCGCAAGCCAATCCTTCAGCGGGCCGTAGAAATCGGCGATTGTCGCAATCTTGCCGCTTTTGCGAGGATTGAACACCGCCGCCTCCACGCCAGCCGCCTTGGTCTCGAGGGTGAACACCTTTTCGCGGACGTCCGTCCATCTGGTCTTCACCCTGTAGCCTACGTAGCCGTAGGACTTGAGATTCAAGGCGAGCAGTTCGCGCATGGCGCATCGGGCGACCTCTTCCGAATCGTGGACGACGCGCCACATTCGGTCGGCAAGCTCATTCCAGCAGTAGACGGCGGTTTTGCCGCGAAAATCATCGAGGCAGAAGCTGCATTCGCAGATCAGGCCCTCCTCAACGATGTATCCGTCCACCTTCCAGACGTCTGCCGTCCGGAGGAACTGCCTCAGCTCCGACGCCTCGACCGCCATCACGAACCAGCCCGCCTCATGCGCATAGCGGTAGATGCCGGCAAGCCTTCGCCGCCACATCATGAACGCATGGCTGTAGCAGTAGGCGATTGTCTTCAGCCTTTTACCCATCCGCACTCGCTTGCGCAGCCGCCTGGGCGGCCCTTCGCATCCGCCCTCAGAACTCTCAGAACTCCCAGCCCGGGCGCACGTAAGGCTTGATGAGGGCGTTTGCGTCCTTGTCGTCGAAGCGGTGCGCGGCAGGATCCCAGTTGAGCCTGCGGTTGAGGCGCTGCGACATGCAGCCGACGAGCATGCCTTCGAGGATGCCGGTGGAGTAGTCGATGTCGCTGAAGCACTTTGCCTGCCCGCGGATCGCGCGGCAGAGCTCGCCGGTCTGCTCGCGATCCATGTCGATCCAGATGTCGTCCGTCTTGCCTGGAACGCGGGGGATGTACATCGGGTAGGCGTCGAGCGAGCAGGCGTCGTGGACCTTGGTGTTGCGCGGCTCCTTCTCGCCGTTCAGCATCAGGATGCAGTCGTTGCCGTACGGGTCGAGCGACGCGAACATGCCCTTCGAGCCGACGAGTATGCAGCCGTTGAGGGGATCCTCGCCCTTCTCCTGTGCCTTGAGAACCTTCATGATCGGCGCAAGTTTCGCATCCTCCGGTATGAACCCGCCCTCGGACCAGTACACGGTGCACTCCGGGAGCTTCACGCCAGGACGCGCCTTTGACATGCGCTCGCCATAGACGATCTTCACGCGGCTCTTCATCGGGAACGCGACATCGTTCCACTCGTGCATGTCGTAGCATTCGGCGCTGCGGACGTTGCCGAGCTCCGCTCCGCGATACGGCAGGTTCATCGTGTGGCAGGCCATGTCACCGAACGCACCGGTGCCGAAGTCGTAGAATGCGCGCCAGTTGAACGCA
>CAMPAA010000002.1 GCA_946631345.1 uncultured Verrucomicrobiota bacterium | reverse complement strand
AAGGAGCGGGGTCTGTGGCCTCAAAAAAGAATTGGCGTCATTTCAACAGTGTTCTTGCGTCAATTCTATAGTGTTTGTGCGTCAATTCTATAGAGTATTGACGCCAAAACTCATGACTGTCCGCACGCGGAAACGATTTTGTCCACAGGCGGAATCCGTTTGTCCACAGGCGGGGGTCGGAGTGTCCACACGCGGATCTTGGGGTGTCCGCACGGCAGAACGCTCTCCGGCAGACGGCGGAACGGATTTGCCCCAAGGCCGGAATGCCGCCGCCTTTGCTTGCAGGGTTGCGACAATAATCCCGCCCTCAAAAAATGGGTAAACTCCAGATTCGGTGAACTTCTTGGGGACAAGTATGTATTGCGCAAGTCTGCATTGCGCACTGCCTACCCCCACGCCCCCTTCGTCAACACATATGCCCCTCCCAGTCCAACCAGTCGACAAGCATAGGAGGCAGGATTGGCACCTCCGACCGTCGAAGTCTATGCACCCTGCTGCAACGGATTCCTCATGTGCGCAGATAAGACGGATGCAAGCGCCTGGGCTTCATTTGATCCTGTACAACGCCGGCTGATTCGGCGCGAGCGTAACCCTTGCCGCGCGCGCACTGATCCTTTCCGCTGCCGGGCCAAATTCAGTTCTGATCATCTGGAAATCTCCGGGAAACGCAACTTCCGCCGTCTCCATCCTGTCCTGCGCGTTGGCAAGAAGCAGCCATATCTCTCCATCTTTTCGCCATGTGCGCACCCCCCACGCCATCGGCGCACCCGTTACCGCAGGCCCCGGCTCAGCGGTCAGCACAGGCAGATATTTCTTCAGTTCAGCGCCGACCCTGCAAATGTCACCCCATGACTTCTCGAAGGGAACAGTCGGTGTTCCGTCTTTCCTTTTTGGATGCTGGATGGTGGAGAACGAGTAGTAGACCAGCCCGTTCGCACCAGCGGCGACAAACTGCCATGACATCGACCGCATCTCCTCTACCGACGGCATGTACGGTTCAGGTGAGCCTGGGCGCCGTTTGCGGAAAACTCCCCAGTCGAACGCCTGGGGCACCTGCCACATCGGTCGAAAGCCGAACATTGCATCATCGGTACGCCGCGTTACTTCAGTCACGCGGGAAAGCGGCTCCTCTGGAATCGGATATGGATCGGTACCGATAACATCGAACGTAGGCATCATGTCGCGCAGAAGTTCGAGCTGATAGAACACCGCCCACGTCGGATGGTCTGGATCGATCCTTTCCAGAAGCCTTTGCCGTCCCTTGAGCGATTCAAACATCTCGAAGGTACATTCGTCGTTCACATACCACGCAAGCAGCGCCGGATGCCGTCTGAACGCCTCTACCTTCGCCTGCACATAGGCGTTTTCCGCAGCAACGGTCGTCACGCATTCCGGCGCGCGGCTCCCCATCGCGGCGTAGGCGTCCTTGACAGAATAGATGACCCTTATTCCGTTGGTGTGGAAGAAGTCCATCTCAGCGGCATCTGGTGGCGTATATGACATGACCGTGTTGAACGGTCCTTTCACATATGTATCCTTGCGGATGAGGTTGGCGGTGTACATTCCGAGCGGAAAGAACGGCCTGCCGTTCACCATGGTGCGCCCATGCCTATCAATCCATACGCGGCGATCTGGCATTCTGGAAGGACGGCTGAACCGCATAACCGCGCCGCCGAGCTTAACCCCGCCTGAAGCAAGGAGTTCAAAAGCGATCTCTCCTTCGCCCATCTTCATCTTGGCGCAGTCAATCGAGAACTCGGCCCGGTCCCGCGCTGTCACCGCAGCCGCGCCGGTATCGCGCGTGCCATTCGCGCCCTCGTATGAATACACGCCTTTCACCTCGTCAAGCGCATATCTCTCTGGCACAGACAGCCCTACGCGGAAATCGACACGACCTTCCGCTGCCATATTCCGGTATGCGGAGGACACGATGGCGCCAACAATCGGCTTCGTTAGCGGCTCGATGCGTATGTCGTCAAAGCAGGCCTTGCCGACAGATCTGGGCAGACAGTAAACGGCGAGGCGGCATGTGACGGCATCAGGGCGGACCGGATTCATCATGAACTCCACTTTCGTCCAGTCTTTCGTCCCACGGACGACACTTGAGTACGCCTCGCCCGTCCAAGTTCCGTTGGTCCTTACCCCCGTAAGGCACAGTCTTGCACCATGCCCTTTGGCGGGATCCATACCCTCCGTGCGGATCATCGCAGAGACGCGGTAGTACACGCCGGTCTCGAGCATCAGGTCGAAAGTCGGCAGGGAGTGCGGAAACACATACGGAACCTTGGAATCACGGTTCTCATATACAAGTGCCGCAGAGCCATTCATCCCCTCGCCATTGACCACCGAATAGTTGGGCTTCAGCCTCCAGCCGGAAGTGCCCTGATCGAAGTTCAGAACCCTCCCGGCAACAGACCGGCCAGACTCATCGGCAACCGCCGCACATGCGCCAAGTGCAATCACACAGGCGACCGCCAACGACTCTATCGTCTTCATGGCCTTTCTTTTTGTGCTGTGAATCGACTCTACCGCACGGAAATCGACATGCCTATCGGCACCGCCGTCAGCTGCGAAGGCTGGAGGAATTCGGCGGGGTCAAGCGCGCCTGCGCTCACGCGCAAGTCGTCGATACGACCCGCGAATCCGCCGCCGACGGAAAGCACGCCGTCGAGGATCGTCGCCGCCTTGTCCCAGGCGCGTCCGGCAGGCGTTGCGCGTTCGTAGTCGACATAGAACTTCACGGCATCGGCGCCGGACTTCGTGCGGTCGATGACGAGCGCCACATGGTGCCAGCTCCGGTCGCCGACGCCGGCAAGATTCGCAGTGCCACCGTTTGATGCCGCCAGATGGTCGTACGGGATGAACGTACCCGTAAGCGTCCCAGCAGTCGCATCGCTCGCCACCGCGAACGACCCCACGCCACTGCCAAGGCTGAAGACCGTGCCGGAGGAAGGTGTCACCCCGAACCTCACAAAGCACTCCACCGTCACCTGCGTAAGCGCAGAGAGCGTGAGATTGGTCGTCGAAACGGAAGTTGTTCCGTCAAGCATCAGTCCACCGCCGCGCGTTGCGCCATTGACCACGGTAAGCCCGTCGTGGTTCCTGAAATCCCAGTACGCCAGCGTCCGCTTCGTCTCAGGCTCGATCAAGTTGTCCAGCACGTAGTCCGCCGGGGCAAGTTCACCATCGGAAATAGCAATCCGATAATATACGCCCTTGAAATAAACGTTGGGGTAATACGAGGGGCTGTTCCCGAAATATATCTTCTGGCACCCGAGATTGTCAATCGTTCCAGCTGCCGTTCCCGTCTTCGTCGTACCATCTACAAACAGCGTAAAATTCATCGGCGAAGCATTGGCGTCGATCGAATAGCGCACGCGGTAACACCCATCCACTGCCGTGTTGGCGCCATGTCCGTTGGCGTCGAGCGCCGACGCATAGTCCGAAGAATCCGCAACAGCGCGAAACCGCCCTCTGTAATTGTCATTTGAACCAGTCCTGTCCACGACAAATCCGCCAGCACGCGTTACATCTTCGCTTGCGGCAAGTGCATATGGGCCTGCAGGACCCCACCAACGGTTGTAGTCGAATTCCACTGTCATGGCCTTGGATGATGAAAGATCAATAGGCGTAGAAGTGTAGAGCCGCTGCTGCGACCCGACTTCATTCAGCACCAATCCAACGCCTGCGGAAGCAAATGACGACGGGGCCGTTAACCGCGGCGTTCCACTCTCGTATGCAAGGTCGTGTCCATTTCCGGTCATGTCGGCGAGAGTCGATTTATCCAACCGATAAAGCGCAATGGTCTTTGCCTGCGAACGGCTCGACAGGAACTGGTCTGGCGTCAACACACCGGCCGTAATGCGGACGTCGTCAAAACATCCGTTATATCCAGAATTGATGGCACCGTTGTAGTTCACACGCTGAAAATAAAGTGTCGTATCGGGAAGAGCAACAGCTCCTTGAGAGGCATCGGTTGCGGTGACGTCCGCAGCGACACCATCTACGTAGAGAGTGACGATTCCCGGCCCGGACTTCGACGGATCATAGACCGCCGCATAATGCCGCCATATGCCGTCGTTGAGTGTTCCAAAACTCGCCGTCGCTGTGGAAGAACCCATGTACTTGCCGCTATCCTTGCAACGGAACGCAATCCCCATGGAGTCGGAATTTCCAGTGGGGCCAAACCGAAACGCTCCTGGGTTGTTGTAATACTGAGCAGTAGGCGAAAGCGTCAGGATATTTTCCGATCTGGAATCGGTCGCTCCCGTCTTTGCGAAGAATTCGATTGTGACACCTGTCTTGGAGAACACGGAAAACGGCACGTTAACGCACTTGAAATCGCCACTCCAGCCATCGATGTTGTTCGTAAAGCTCGGAGCGCCGGACACAATCCGGACGTTGGCGGACATCGCCAAATCGAAACCGTTTCCGGTCGCATCCTTGCCGCGCTGGGCACCGAACGGCCAGTAGGCTACAACCGGCAGCTTACCGTCGTCGGCGCGCATCTTCTTTCCAACGGTCGGACATTTGAGGAAGTCTTCAGGCGCAACCACGCCACGGCTGATACGCACATCATCGATATAACCGCTGAAGTGATCCTTGCCGGGCACGTAAACTCCGCCACCACCAATCAACAGCAGTTCGTTGAACAGATTAGGAACATTCCCCTGCTTGTTATTGTCGTTCTGCCGAACTCCATCAACATAGAGACCACATGAATAGCGATCGGTGCGTGAACGGTCAATGACATAGGCGATATGATGCCACATGCCGTCAAGGAAATCCGTTTGCGTAGAACTGTCAATCTGCCAATCACCAGCAGAAACACGGAACTGCGCCTGATATACGCCAGAGTTGTAGATTACGAAAGAGCCAGTATTCTCTGAGGATAGATTCTCGGCTGCAAACACGATGTTGGCGAAGCCGGAGGAATGGCTTTTCAACCTGCACCAGCACTCGAACGTGACGGCGGTTTCCTTGGAGAGATCAAGGGCTGAGGCGGTCTTGAGATACTGGTCGGTGCGGCCGTCGTTAAGAGAAATGTACGCCGCATCGCTTTCGGAAATCTCCACGCCCACGAGGTCGTGTCCGTTGCCGGATACGTCGCTGAAACCGTTCTCGCCGAACGGCCAGTAGGCGATCGTCTCGTTCGCCACGCCCACCACGATCTTCGTGACAGCGTTCGCGAGGAGGTCGGCGGCTTCCGTGGAGGAATTGCTTTTGAAGTCCTCGCGGAGGTCTGGGCTGTCCATGTGGTCGCCGGACACCGTCGTCACCGCAGTGATGCGCGCATAGAGCGAGTAGGAGTTCGCCGGCTGCGCAAGCTGCACGCGCAAGGACTTCGTCGTGGTGCCGTCGAAGCGCGCGCCAGCCGACATCTGGTAGGTATAGGCTTCTGAAGGCAGTCCGTTGGCTTTACCGCCTGTACTCGACACTACATGAAGCCTGTTGGACGTAACAGTGTACTCGCCTTCCGCCGTCGAGAAGCCCACAAGCCGCAGACGCCCGTTCAGCGCACCGACATCATCGGCGATCTTGACGTACGTAGCCGAACCGATCCCGTCGCCGGTGGCCGTCCACGTATAGGTGCCCGCCGCCGAGGCGGAAACCGCCAGACCAAACGCCGCGCCGAACGCGCAGATTGCCGTCACTAATGCTTTCATCGTGCAACACTCCTTGGTTTCGCTGCGGGGACAATCTCCGCAACGCCCACAATGATACTATAAAGCATTTTTTTTTTCAGCAAAAAACACTTCAAATATCAGGCAAATGCCGGAGGCATGCCATCTGACCTTCGCTGGGGCAGCCCCATTCCGTTCGCTTCACTTTGTGCGACGTTAGGTCTCGCCGGAGCTGCGATAATCGCGCATCGAACACCCGAAACGCTTCACAAACACATGCTCCATGTACGACTCCGACCTGTACCCGCATGAACGCGCTATCTCCCGGTGCGAAAGCCGCGTGCCGGAAAGGAGCTTGCGCACCTGCGCCATGCGCGTCGCCTCTATCGACTCGCGCACTGATCTGCCGGTGATCTGCCGGTACCTGAGGTCGAGCAGCCGGCGTGATATCCCGAGCAGCCCCGCAATCACATCAGCGTTCAGCCCGGCGCAGGCCCGTTCCGCTATGATCTCGTCGGCACGGCGCACAAGCCGTCCTGAAGGCGAGCAGGGAGCCGTCGACATCCTCACCGTCACCGTGGGCGTCCCTCCCGCAAACTGGTGCGACCGCACCCGCCGCCCCTTCATCAACGCGGAAAGCGTCTGCGCCGCGAGATGCCCTTCGGCCTCGAAATTGGGATGTATGCTCGAAAGCGACGGATGCGTGTGGATGCAGAATATCGGATCGTCGTCAACGCCAAGCACTGCAAGGTCGTCAGGCACGCGCACACCGCCCATGGAGCACATCCGCATGATGCCGTCGGCGCAGTTGTCGTTGGACGCAAAAACGGCGGCAGGCTTCGGCAGACCCTTCAGCCACGCGAGGAGTGCTTCGCCTCCCCTTCTGTACACGCCCTGGAATATGTACACGTTCCGGCGACCGAGCCTGCGAAGCTCACGGGCGAAGAACGCGCCCCTGTCGCGGGACCACGCCCTGTCGGCGAACGCGCCCACGAATCCGAACGACTCATACGTGCCGGCGTTCGCGAGATACTGCGCCGCCACCCTCCCGATCGGACCGGAGTCTATGGATACGAATGCGCACCTCGCTCCACGCCGCGCATGGCGGCGAAAATCCACGGGCAGGTCGATCCCCACGACAGGAATCTTCCGCGAAATCAGCAGTTCGAGCGCGGACTCGTCGAAATACGGCTCGTACCCTGCGATGCCGGGGCGCGTGTTGATTCCGCACACAACGCCGCTCACCCGCTCAAGCGGGAACTCGTTGAAAAGCTCCGCCCCGAACGAATGCCGTATAATGCGCAGATCCCACTCCTCGCCGCTTTCGCGCAGGTGGCGCATCACGCCGTTGTATTCGTCCACCCCCTCGCGGTATGCGAAGGGCAGGGCCACGACCACAAGCGGCACTTCCGCTGCTTTGATTTTCACAGGCGGCTTCATGGGAGCATTGCATGTGTAGACCGTGCCTGCCTCCCGCCATGGGGGCAGGCTGAAATCCGGCAGGGCGAAGATATGGCGCAACAACGCCTGAGTTCTCCGATGATGCCGTCGAGAATCGCCGTGCCTTCAGGCTTGCCGGAAAGCACATCAAGCCCAAAGGCGGCAATATGCCGCGCACTTGCCGAAGCGCACTTCACTTCGCCGAGATAGAGGTAGCAATCCTTCTTCCCCTCGCCAACGATGATCGGCTCGGTCAGTTTCAGCCCGTTTGCCGAAAGCGGATGCGCCCCCTCCTTCACGATACGGAACATGAGCGGCGTCATCACGCCCTCGTGCGGCAGGTCCGCCAGCATCCTGCTCGTGCGGGAAAGCGCCGTCCCCACCTGGTTGCCCATCGACCACCAGCCCAAGGAAACATTCGGCTTACCGTCGCCACCGGATACCGTAAACACACGCTTGCCGCGCGCAAGCGCCGCCCGGGCGGTCTCCGAACCGTAGGGAGCTACGATCACTCGCGCATTGGCGGCGGCTGGCGTGGATGCATCGGCGACGTTGTTGTAGAGGCGCGAGAGCTGCGGCAGGAGCGTCACGTCGGCGGCGATATCCGCTCCATCGCGCATGGCGCGCCTCGGGAACACCCAGAAGTCCCATTCGTTCGCGGTGCCGTCTATCTCCGCGCGCAGTACGGCTTTCACCGCCCTCTCCACATGCGGCATGGCGATCTCAACATCCGCCACCCGGCGCGCGTTCCCTTCTGGTATCTCCGCAATCGGCACCTTGCCTCCGGTTAGCGTCCTGCCGGCGGCGGAAAGCGACCATGCGAGCGTCGCCGCCCGCTTCGGCGCGCCATCGTAGTTCGCGAACATGAACGACGCCTTGCGCGTCTCGCCGGCCTCCGCCACATGGCATTCCGGCGCGAAATCGGCCAGCAACGCGCTCGTGCCGTTGAAGAGCGCAAACTGCTCCAGCGAAAGGCCGCCCTTCTTCGTCTGCCAGAACGGGTCGAAGAACCCCTGCGCGGAATGTATCGCGCCGTTCGCGACGACCACGTCCACCGCCGTCCAGAAGCAGTAGCCGTCGCAGTACGGATCCTTGCGCGCCCACTCGATGCCGCGCTTCTGGTACACGCCCTGAAGCGCGTGCTGGGCATCCTGCAGGGCATCGCCCCAAGCAAGGTCGAGTCCGCGCTCAGCCAGCCATTTGGCGCGGTCGGCGCGCGAGTCTGGAGCCGCCCAGGCGCCCATGTAGAGCGGCGCGAGCCGCGTATCCTGCTTCACGCAGAGGTTGAGGTATTCGTGGCATACGAACGGGCGCCCGGTGTTGAACGATCCGTGCGGCCATACGTCGCGCGGCCCCACGTCATAGTCCGAATTCCCCGGATCGTTGCTGCCCTCGTCGTCGTCGCGCTCAAGCCATGCGCACCTGTCTCCGTCCTGATGGATCACGAGCCTGTCGGGATCGGTGCGCTTCACGAACGCGTACATCGCCTTCTCGACATATGGCCCAAGCCTCCCCTCGTTCCCGCCGCAGTACACGGCAAACGAAGGATGGCGCCTGTAGTGCGCATGCAGCTCGCGGAGGTCGCGCATCGGATCGAACGTGAACGCCTCGGTGGGGATGTCGGTGTAGTACGGCAGCTCGGCCTGCACCATTATGCCCGCCTCGTCCGCCGCCTCGAAGTACTCTGGCACCTCGCAGTGCGTATGCAGGCGCACGAAGTTGAAGCCCGCCGCGTGCGCCTTCCTGAGATGCGCAAGGTGCGTCTCGCGGTCTGCGGGAGGAAGCCCTGTGAGCGGATACACGCTGTCGTCGCCGAACCCGCGCAGGAAGTAAGGATGGCCGTTGAGGTAGAACTCTCCGCCTCGCACCTCGATCTTGCGGACGCCGAACCGCTCGCGGCGCTTCTGCACCACATTGCCAGCCTCGTCGACGAGCGCGATGTCGGCCCAGTAGAGATTCGGATGCTCAGGCGACCAGGGACGGAAACTGCGGATTGGCAGTCGCACCACCGTCTCGCCGGATGCACTGGCATCGCATGTCGCCACCTCTCCCTCTACCGTCACGCGCACGCGGCTCGCAAGCATCGCCGAACCGCCCACCGTCACATGCGCCTCGGCCATCTGCGCGTCGAAGTCGCCGCGCACCCATGCGTCGTCGATGCGCGTTTCGGGCGTGGCCTCGATCTCGATGTCGCGATAGATGCCGCCCCAGCGGTGGACGTTGCTCATGAGGCCCTTGCGCGACGGCAGAACGTTGTTCACGCACGCGATGATGCGGTTCGTGCCGCCGATCTTCACGAAAGGCGTGATGTCGTACTTGTACGTACCGCAGTAGCTGTCCACCCACGCGACCGGATGCTTGTTCACCCAGAACCATCCCTGCGACTTCACGCCGCCGACCTTCAGCCACACCTTCTTCCCCGCCCAGTCTCGCGGCAGGGCCACGTCCTTGCGGTACCAGCCCTCGCCCATGTAGACGTGGTGCAGCTTCTTGGGGCTCGAGTCCCACAGCGGATCCCACGTCACGGACATTCCAGGCTCGCCCACGCCCTGCGCCTCCCACGCGCCGGGCACGTTGATCTTCCGCGCCTTGGACCACGGCGTGTCCATGCTGCTGGCGCGGCCGGACGGCGTATGCTCGCCCACTTTCGCGAACGGCACCTTGGTGTGCCGATAGCGTCGAGGGAACGGTTTCGGCTGCGTGACGAACTCCCACTCGCCGCGCAGGGAGATCAAATCGGCGGAGGCCTCGTGCCCGACATGGTTCACCACGGCGGGCAGCGGCTTTATCCCCGCCCACGTGTCCACGCCATGCAGCTCTTCGCCACATGCGGCCGCAGACAACGCCACAACGATGCCTGCAATAAGCACGGCTCCCTCCGTCCTCCGGCCGCAGCCAGACCCATCTACGCTCTTTTCTCTCTTCATCGCGCGACAGTATACCAGAAATGCACGTATGTTTTCAGCAAAAGGCATATGCAAGATCAGGCAAGACAACTGCTGCATCACCCTGACGTTGCTATGCGCGGCAACCGCCGCGCCCCCCGCCGCCGCCTGCGTACCTGTGCAGAAACGAGACAAGTATCGGGCAGCCAATGGCGGTCACGATTATCGCGGCGGTTATCTGCGCGGTGGCGGTCTCGGCGACGGCCAGCAGCGACGAGTCCACGGCCGCAACCGCGAGCGGCGTCGCCGCCGCGTTGCCTGCGGTCGCGCCGATCGCCGCGCCGACCTCGGGATGGCGTATGCGCAGTATCTTGTATGCGGCGAACCCGCCAAGCCCCGTCACGAAGAGGCACCCGAGCCCGAGCAGGATGCCCGAAAGCCCTGCGTTGAGCAGGTTGAGCACGTTCAGGCCCGCACCGAGCGGAAACGCGAAGAACGGGATGAGCAGCGTCGCGCCCGGTTCGCAGAACTTGCGTATGTCGTCGTCGAGATTGCCGAGCACGCATCCCACGATCACGGGAATAATGCAGCCGAGCAGAACAGACAGCGGGATGTTCGCGGCCCCGGCCGCGCCAAGGGCGAGCATCGTGAAGAAGGGACCGTCGTTTATGGACAGTATGGAAACCGCCCCGACATCCGTCGAATCGCCGTACTCCGCAGCGAGCGCGGCGTACAGCCCGCCGTTCGAGTTTGCTAGCGCGGCCACTATCGCAAGCGTCGACAGCCCGAGAAAGCCGGCTGAGCCGAACATCCTGCCGCAGAGAAGGCCTGCGGCAATCCCGATGCCGACCTTCACAAGGGTAAGCAGCACGCCCTTCCCTACGGCCACCCCGGCCCGGCGGAAGTTTATCGTCGTGGCGTTGCAGAAGATGAACGCCGAGAGGAGCGGCATCGCCCCGGACTTCCACAGGTACGTGGTGAACGTGCCGTCGAACCGCTCCCACACCCCGCCGCAGAACGTGTTGACGAAAGCGCCGAGGATCAGCGGCACGACCATGAGGCCGCCCGGGACCTTCTTCACGCCGGCGAGGATCCTCACGCCTTCGCCCCGCTTTCCCTGACGATGACGGAGACTCCGTCCGGGATGACGACAGCCTTCCAGTCGGGCTTGTTCACGAGCGACTTCGCGATCTCCATCGCCTCCGCCGCGCCATGGGCGGGTATCATGTGAAGGTCGCGCACGGTCTGGTCGTCGCAGTCCGAGACGTACACGACGCGCGCCTTCAAGAGCACGCGCGCGAGTATCTGCGACTGCCACTGGTCCACGACCGTCTCCTCGGGGCGGCGGGAGAGGAACGTGCGCATCATGCGATCAAGGTCGGGCTCGTCGCGGAACGTCCTGTGGAAGCTCGCCCCGCCGTGCCCGTCGGACGACTTCGCGAACATCACGATCACGCCGCCCTTCCGCACCGTCGCCTCGGCCGCGGTCATCCCCTTCACGGCCTGGTATATGTTCTGGTCGAGCGGATAGCCGCCGTTGGTGGTCACGGCGATGTCCGCCGGAATCGCGTCCGCCATGCACTTCGAAAGCAGGAACTCCCGCCCCGCCCTGTGCGCCGCCTCGCAGTCGCCCGCAACGCTGAAGATGGGTTCATGGGCGGCGTCGATGACGACGTTCACGACGAACGCGAGCTTCGCCGCCCGCGCCGCGAAGAGCATGTCTTCGTGTATGGGGTTCCCCTCCAGGACGCCGGTGCGCGCCTTCGGGTGCGCGATGAATCCGGCGTTGTGGTTGTACATCACCGTCGCGCGGCTGGCGATCCCGGGCAGCACGCTCTTCCTGCCGCCGGAGAATCCCGCGAAGAAATGCGGCTCGATGAAACCCTCCGCGACGAGCAGATCCGCCTCCACGGCGAGCCTGTTCACGACGAGTTCGCCGCCGGATGGAAGCGTGCCGATGTTCACGAGATTCGCCGCGTCGTCGCAGTCGTGCACGACGATGCGCTCATTCGAGGCGATCTCCTCGCCGAACTTCGCCTCTATCTCCTCGCGCGTCGTCGTGCGGTGCAGGCCCGTCGCCACGAGTATCGTTATCTCGGCGGACGGATTGCCGGCGCGGATCTCCGCAAGCATCTGCGGCATGATGACGCGGCTCGGCACGGGACGCGTGTGGTCGGACGCTATCACCGTGATCTTCCGCTTGCCGGCCGCAAGCTCCCTCAGGCGCGGTGAACCGACCGGATGCTCCAGCGATTCGCGCACGAGCGACTCGGCGTCCTTTTCCGGCCTGTAGCCGTGTATGCCGGAGCGCAATACGCCGGCGAGGTGCCCGTCATCGATATCGACGGTCACCGTTCCCTTTCCATATGGCAGAAGTATGCTGTTCATGGTGCGCGGAATTATACCAAATTCTGGCTTCAGCGCAGCGACGCGAGTCCTTGACGCGGCAGAGGCACCCGCGTCGGACGGAGCAAAGATATCGGGTGCCGCTTGCAAACGTTTGCAGACGGCACCCACGATCCTGCTCACTACCTCAGTACAGGAAAAGCATGTCGCGGTACTTGGGTAGCGGCCACTTCGCGTCAGCGACATGGTGCTCCAGCACGTCGGCCGTGGTGCGGAGCGCACGCATCGCGGAGAGCACCGCTTCGCATTCCGTTCCGGCCAGCGCCGCATCGAGTCGCTTGATTCCGTCCTTGAGCGCGTCAAGCCCGGAGCCAAGCTCGACGATGCTCTCCTTCAGCGTCGCCGTGCCGCTTGCAATGCCGCACTTCTCGGCCTGCGCGAACGAAGCGACCGTCTCGGCATACTCCGCCTTGACGGCGGGCAGGATCATCTCGCTTGCGATGTCACGCGCGCAGACGCCCTCGATGCGCACCTTCTTCGCGTATTCCTCCAGGAAGATGTCGTGGCGGCTCTTCAGTTCGCGCGCGGTCATCACACCGTACCTCTCGAAGAGCGCGGCGTTCTCCGCCTTCGCGAGCGCGGCGAGGGCGGAGGGCGTGTCTGGCGCGTTGGGGAGTCCGCGTTTCGCCGCCTCCACCATCCAGTCGGCCTCGTAGCCGTTGCCGTTGAAGACGACGCGCTTGTGCGCCTTGAGCGACTTCTCGAGGATTTTCTGCAGCGCATTGTGGAAAGCAGCGGTATGCTCGCCGGGCTTCGCCTTGCCGGTCACCTTCGACGCCTCCAGTTCATCCGCAATGCGATCCACGGCTTCGGCGACGATGGTGTTCAGAACCGTCATCGGACCGGAGCAGCATACGCTCGATCCCGGCGCGCGGAACTCGAACTTGTTTCCGGTGAACGCAAACGGCGACGTGCGGTTGCGGTCTGTCGCGTCCTTAGGGATAGCCGGCAGCGTATCGACACCGATCTTGAGCGTGCCCTTGGCCTCGTGCTTTGCGCTCTTCGGGTTTTCGATGCGCTCAAGGACCTCCGCAAGCTGGTCGCCCACGTAGATGGAGATGACTGCGGGCGGCGCTTCGTTCGCGCCAAGGCGGTGATCGTTCCCCGCGCCCGCGACGGAGGCGCGCAGCAGGTCGGCATGCTTGTCCACAGCTTCTATCACGGCGCAGAGCATCGTGAGGAAAACGGCGTTCTCGTGCGGATCGCTGCCGGGGTCGAGCAGGTTCCGACCGCCGTAGGCGACAGACCAGTTGTTGTGCTTGCCGGAACCGTTCACGCCGGCGTAGGGCTTCTCGTGCAGCAGGCACTTGAGGCCGTGCTTTTCGGCGACGTTGCGCAGCGTGTCCATCACCAGCATGTTGTGGTCGCTCGCCAGGTTGAGTTCCTCGAACTGCGGAGCCAGCTCGAACTGCGCGGGCGCGACCTCGTTGTGGCGCGTCTTCGCCGGAATGCCGAGCTTCCACAGCTCGCGCTCCACATCGTTCATGAACGAGAGCACGCGGTCTGGGATGGTGCCGAAGTAGTGGTCTTCGAGCTGCTGCCCCTTTGCGGACGGCGCACCGAAGAGCGTGCGGCCAGTGAGCACCAGGTCTGGTCGCTTCTTCCAGTACTCCTTGTCCACGAGGAAGTACTCCTGCTCCGCGCCGAGCGTGCAGGCCGTGTGCGCCTCGCCGCGCCCGAAGAGCTTCATCAGCCGCCTCAGCGACCTGTCGAGCGCCTGCATCGAACGGAGAAGCGGCGTCTTCTTGTCGAGCGATTCGCCCGTGTAGGCGCAGAACGCCGTGGGGATGCACAGGGTCGCGCCGTTCGAATGGCGCTTGATGAACGCAGGGGACGTGGGATCCCACGCCGTGTAGCCGCGCGCCTCGAAGGTGGAACGGATGCCGCCCGACGGGAACGAGCTTGCGTCCGGTTCGCCGACGATGAGGTTCTTGCCGCTGAACTGCATGATCGGCTCGCCATCCTTCAGCTCAAGGAAGGAGTCGTGCTTCTCGGCGGTGGAGCCGGTCATCGGCAGGAACCAGTGCGTGTAGTGCGTGGCGCCGCGATCCATCGCCCAGTGGCGGATGCCGTGCGCAACCTCGCCCGCGATCGACGGATCAAGCGGCTTGCCCTCCTGGATTGTCGCCTGGAGCTTCTTCGCCGTATCCTTGCTCAGGTATGTCCTTATCGCCTCGCCGCCGAACACGTCAGCGCCGAAGTCGGTTGCCGCCTTTGTCTCTTCCGTCATTTTCGTTTCCTTGTGTTTTCGCCAGACGCGACCACCGCGCCCGGCGAAACACCATTAGCATTTCCCGTGCCAAAGCGAAATGCCGCGTTTCAGCGCGCAAGACAGAAATGCCGTGTAATGGCAGCGCGCTGATGTTATACAGGAAGTGTAATATTCTCGTCGGAGAGCCGTCAGTACAGCTCTTTCGCCTTGGCGAGAACGTTCTCCACCGTGAAGCCGAAATGCTCCGCCAGCACCTTGTACGGGCCGGACTCGCCATAGCTATCGAGAGTGACGAAGCGGGTCTTGGATGCATCAAGCACATATGCCCCCCACCCGAATTTCACTCCGGCCTCGACGATTATGCGCTTGGCGCACGTGCCAGGCACTATGCTCTCGCGGTATTCAAGCGACTGACGCTCGAAAAGCTCCCGGCATGGCATGGACACCACGCGCACGGCGCGGCCCGTCTCCGCCAGAAGCTTCGCCGCCTCCACGCACAGCGAAACCTCCGAGCCGGACGCAAGGAAGAGATATTCCGGATGCGCCGCGCTCTCATATACGGTGTATGCTCCGTGGGCAACACCCTCTGCGCTCGTGCCTTCGAGGATCGGCAGGTTCTGGCGCGTCGTGAGGATGCAGCTCGGGCCCGCAGTGTTCTTGAGCATCTCAACCCAGCACCAGCCCGTCTCGTTGGCGTCCGCCGGACGGAACGTCGCCACGTTCGGCATCGTGCGCATGGCGGCAAGCTGCTCGACCGGCTCGTGCGTGGGGCCATCCTCGCCAACATAGAAGGAATCGTGCGAGAACACCCAGATGGACGGGAGCTTCATGAGCGCCGCAAGCCGGATCGCCGGGCGGCAGTAGTCGGAGAACACGAAGAACGTGGCGCCGAACGCACGGTAGCCGCCATATGCGGTGATGCCGTTCACGATGGCGCTCATGGCAAGCTCACGTATGCCGAAGTGGATGTTGCGGCCAGATAGGTCGCCGGCGGCGAGCCAGCCGTACTCCTTCAGGCCAGTCTTGTTCGACGGCTCAAGGTCGGCAGACCCTCCGATGAGATCGGTCGCTACCTTGGCGAGCGCATTCATCACGGTGCCGTTCGCGGCACGGGTGGCCACCGTCTTGGCCGGATCGAAGGACGGCAGCGCGCCGTACAGATCGGCCACAGTGTACTTCGACGGCGACGGCGCGGCCTTCCTCGCCTTCTCATATGCGTTGCGCAGCCTGTGGCACTTCACCGCACGCTGCTCGAACATCGCATACACCTCATCCGGCACGTAGAAGCTCTTCTCCGGATCGAATCCGAGGTTCCGCTTGAGTCCGGCCAACTCCTCCGCTCCAAGCGGCGCGCCGTGCACGCCGGCAGTGCCCTTTTTCGTGGGAGCACCGAACCCGATCGTGGTCCTTGCGATGATGATCACCGGCACATCAGTGATCTTGAGGGCGCGGCGGTATACGCGGTCGATCTGGTCGAAGTCGTGGCCGTCGCACTCCAGCACCTTCCAGCCGTAGCTCTCGAAACGCTTCTTGGCGTCATCGGCCATCGACAGCGAAGTGGAACCCTCGATCGTGATTCCGTTCGAGTCGTATACGAGCGTAAGCCCGCCGAGCTTGAGGTTGCCGGCGAACGAGCACGCCTCGTGCGAGATGCCCTCCTCAAGGTCGCCGTCGCCGCAGAACACCCATGTATGGTTGGCGTCGCCGTTGCGCCGCGAGGCGAGCGCCATGCCAACGCCCATCGCGATCCCCTGTCCAAGCGGACCGGTCGTCACCTCCACGCCAGGCATAACCCCGCGCTCGGGGTGGCCGGCGCACCTCGACCCCAGCTGACGGAACGTCTCCACCTGATCCATCTCGCAGCCCTTCACGCCGGCGAGGTGGAACAGCGAATAGACCAGCATCGAGGCGTGTCCGCCAGAGAACACCAGACGGTCGCGGATTGCCCAGTTCACGTCCTTCGGGTCGAAATTCAGGTATTTGAGCCACAGCGAGACCGCAAGGTCCGCAAGCCCCATCGGAGCGCCGGGATGACCGCTCTTCGCCTTCTCGATTGCGTCCGCCGCCAGGCACCGCACGGTGTCCGCCGCCAGTTTCAGCTGTTCGTTCGTGTATTTCATTCTCGTTTTCCTTTCTCTGTTTAAATCTTCTGCTCGTCTGATTGAGCCTGTATTGTACCATAAACCAACGGCAGATACCGAAGGTTTTTCGCGGAAACGAAAATCCGCCGTAGCGGCACACGGATTCGGCGGATTGTGGGCAATCCGCCCTACCGCGCAAGGCGGTGAAGTCCGGGCTGAAGGCTAACGGCCCTGCCGTCCTTCATGCGCGCAGTGCATTCCGTGCCAGGCGGCACAACGACCTCAAGCGCGCCATCCTTCGACCATTTCACCGCAATTATGCCGTAAGGGCTGTCAACCGTCACCGCGCATCGCTCAAGTCCGCATGTCCAGGCCGGCTCCACCACGAATCGCCTGAATGCGCGATAGCCGTCCTCCAGCCGCAGTCCGGCGACACATTCATATGCCCAGCACGCTATGTCGCCAAACATGATGTGATTTCGGCTCGCGCCCTCGCCCCAGTCCTCCCAGAAGTTGCCGCCGCCCTTGTGCATCCATGCCGCCGGCGATGGCGCATCGCGCTGCAGAACCACCTTGAGAGCAAGATCGGTGCGCCCTATCCGCGTGAGCGCGCGGAAGAGGGTCTTGCAGCCTATCACGCCCGTCTCAAGATGGTCGTTGCGCGCATGGACGGCCTCCACTAGCCGCGCGCCGACATCCTTCTCCTCGCCCGGCTCCACCAACCCGAACATGAACGCGGCCGACTGCGCAGTCTGCCCGCCGTTGTCGAACACGCCGCCCGGCTTCATGAACTTCGCGCGTATCGCGGCGCGTACCGCCGCCGCACGCGCGGCATGGCGCGCGGACTCCTCCGGCCTGCCAAGCGCCGCCGCCATCCTGGACGCAACCTCGTTCGCCTGCAGGTAAAAGCATGAGCTGGTGAAATGTACGGACGGGATGCGTTTCCAGTCCGGCGGTATCCAGTCGCCGAGGCCATGCTTTACCAACCCGTCGGCATCCGCCTTAGTTCCGGTGTAGTCGATCAGGCGTACGAGCGCCGGATATGCGGTCTCTATCGCCTTCCTGTCGTCGCGGTAACGGTAGAGGTTCCATGACACCGTCCAGAGGGCGGAATCCCACGCAGGGCCGTTGCCCCACTCGAAACCCCAACCCGGAGACGGCACGATGCCCGGCAGGTCGCCGACGGCGTTCTGGGCATCGACGATGTCGCGTAGCCACTTCTCGTATGCGGACGTGTTCTCGAAACGAAACTGCGCGAAATCGCTGGCCACCGAAGCATCGCCGGTCCAGCCGTTCTTCTCACGGTGCGGGCAGTCCGTAGGAATCCCATCGGTGAAGTTTGCACGGTAGGTGCGCGCCGCCGCCGCCACAAGCCGGTCGAGCACTTGGTCGGAGGACGCGAATCCGCCAATCTCGGGGAAGTCCGTGGAGATGACGCACTGCGCGATGTCGTCAATAGATGGCGGCGTGCGTAGCCCGCGCAGATAAACGTACTGGAAGCCGTTCCAGGTGAAGCGCGGCTCATAGGTCTCGTCTCCGCCGCCGGAGGCGACGAAGCGGTCGGTCTGGAACCCCCTGTCGCGCGCGCACACGTTTGCGGAGATCGGGCTTTTGAAGTGACAGTCGATGCGACGCGGCGCCGGGCCGTCGAACTTCGCGCCGTTCGCGCCCTTTATCTGCGAGTAGTACGAGCTCGGCACGGCGGGGGCGAGATCGCCATCCTTGTGTTCGTCGTAGCGGATGGTGACCACGTCACCCTTCGCCAGGCCCCTGAAACGTATCCGCGCCCAGCCTGCTATGTTCTCGGGGAACTCAACCATCCATCCGCCATCCTCCCCCGCGACAGGCCGCAGGCGCGACGGACGGTTCTCGTAGATTATGCGCGCAGGCGGCTGGTTCTCCGCCTCGAGCCTGCCGGTCGGGCCATCCACCACCGCCACCGGAAAGCCGCCAGCCGGAAACGCCGGCTCCCGCACATGGCCGCCACCGACAACCTCGCCCTCGCGTATGTCGTCCCATCCGACTGGCCCCTTCACCTGCCGCCAGCTTCCGTCCGACACCACCGATCCGCGCGTACCGTCCGCATATTCCAGCTCAAGCTGCGCAATCATCCGTGGGAAGTCCCGCCAGGGCGCCATGTCGTTGTCCCACACGGACTTGAGGCGCACATCGTAGAAGCCGTGTCCCAAGAGCACCTTCAGGACGTTCTCACCCTTCCGTACCTTTCCGTCGAGCACATAGGTCGAGTACAGCACGCGGCGGCGGTAGTCGGTGTGAGACGGATCGAGCACCTTGTCGCCTACCCGCTCGCCATTCAGCGACGCCTCGTAGAATCCAAGCCCCGTGATGAACAGCGTGGCCCTGCGCACATCCTTCGCGACGGAGAAACGCTTTTCGAACGCGGGCGAGACCAGCTCGTCGCGCAGCACGAGGTTCGTCGCCCACGGCACCTCCCTCAACCCGCCAAGCTCAACCGCGCCATCCCATGCGGCGGACGACACCGCGCCAACCGATGCGCCCCTCTCCCGGAACACGCATATGACGGCGAACGGGTCGCTGTCGTGCATGCGGCGAAACTCAACCGTGTTCAAACCCGTCTTCAGACCATCGCACGCGAGGTCGTGGAACTTCGCGAAGCGCCCGTCCCACACATGCCCGGCGAACGAACCCCGCGAATGCTTCCCGTTGACTGATAGACTGTACGGCGCGCGGGAGAGGAACACCATCTCCTTCGTATCCGGGATGTCGGCGAGCGTGAACTCCACCTTCACCGCGCCGGACGTAGAGGTCACCCACTTCGCCGCCCCGAAATCCACGTCTGGGCGCGTGACGGCGTTCGGGCCGATCCACTTCGCCTTCCAGAAGCCGTCCTCCATAACGCCCATCACAAAATGCGCGGGCGCGCTCCATCCCGACACCTCACCCTTCTCGCTCCATGTGCGCACGCGCCATGAGTGGCGCGAACCGGTCTTCAGCGCGGTGCCGGGCCATGGGTTGTTCAGCGTGGCATCCGAAGTCGTCTTGCCGCACGGCACTCCGTCCGCCTCGATCTCGTATGCGCTCTGGCGCATGGTGCCCGTCGGCAGCTTCCATGAAAGCCTTGGCACCGTGGCATCTATGCCAATAGGGTTGGTACGGTACTCCACCGTCAGCGACGCAGGAGCATCATGACTGGGCGGGCGCTCCGCGCTCGCCGCCACGCCGACCGCAGCAGCCAAAGAGGCCGAAAGAAGAAACATCTTAACCGTCATCTTATGCATACATGACTCCATCAAGCGTTCGGCAGATACGCGCCGAAATCCTTCAGCCTATGCTGAAGCCCCTTCACTTCGACCGCATGCACGTCGCCGGAGAGCCGGTCTGCCGCGTCCGCCGCTGCAAAGCCCGCCGCCTGCCCTGTTATGTAGCAGGCGGGCATCACGCGGATCGACGCCTGCACCTTCTGGTCGACGGATACGCACCGCCCCGCGACGAGCAGGTTCCTCACGCCCTTGGCGCACAGGATGCGGTACGGTATGCCGTAGCTTTCACCGCGCCGGTACCTGTAGAGACGATCGAACTCCTCGCGGTGCTTCTCGTACGCAGCCTTGTCGGCGCTTGACGGATGGATGTCGATCGGATATGCGTAGCGGCCAATCTCGTCCGGGAACACGGCCCGCCGCATGTAGTCGTCAAGCGTCATCACGTAGTCGCCAAGGATGCGGCGCGTCTCGCGCACACCCATCATCGCGGCGGTCTCCACGAGGCGCACGTTCTCCAGTCCGCACTTCAGGTACTCGCGGAAGTAGCGCTGATACTCCTCCATCGACTCGCGTCCCCGTATGAACCCCCTCGTAAGCGACCGCTCGTCCGTGCCGTCGAGGTTGAACACGTGGCCGATATTGGCCGTTGCATAGCCGTTCGGGAAGCGGTAGAGGCCCGTCATGTGGAGATCCGGCTCCTTGAACACGCCGTCCGCCGCCGCCCGCGCAAGCTGCGAACCGAATGGCTGCGGTCTCTTCGGGCGTTCCCTCGCCCAGCGGTCCCAGTCCACGCCGTCCCAGGCCGAAAGCAGCGAAGCTGGCATCATGTGTCCCGTGGCGTCGCCCTTCTCGAACGGCACCCCAGCCTGGCAGGCGATATCGCCGTTGCCCGTGGCATCCACGTACACCTTCGCCTTCACCGCCCATACGCCGCTCGGCGCGGCCACCACGGCGCAGCCTATCGCCCCGTCCTCCATTACCACGTCTATCACGCGCGTCTGGAAGAGGAAATCCGCCCCGCTTTCCTGCATCACACGGTCGTACTCGCGCTTCACCGCCTCGAAGTCGAACGCGCGCTCGCCCCCGTGCAGGGCTCCAGCCTTGCGCAGGCGCTCGCGGAAGCGCGTGCCGAAGCCGCAGGCGAGATCGCGCTCCCCGTCGCCCCACTGCATGAACACCGGCACGCGCGCGGCGGTGCCAAGCCCGCCAAAGCAGGTAAAGCCCTCGGCAAGGAACACCATCGCACCGGCCTTGCGCGCGGCTACCGCCGCCGCCACCCCTGCCGCGCCGCCGCCGCACACCATAACGTCAGTCTCAACCTTCACCGGAAGCGTGCGCGAATAGCGTATCCCCGCCCCGGACGCGGACTGTTCGTACGACTTCCATCCAGCGACCGGCGCAGTCCCCGCCATGATCGCCGCCCCCTTTATGAATTCACGCCTGTTCATCTTGCCGCTCCTTTCGCCTTCTCCCTTACCATGTCGCCAAATGCGCCGAGGAGTCTCCAGTTGTCCCCCCACGTGCAGTACACGATCCCGGCCACGCCCGGAGTGCGCATCGCAAGCTCTGCCCAGTCGATGCTGCGCTTCAGCACCTTCTCGTCGTAGTATGCGCATACGAGGATGCGCCGCCCCTGCCCAGAGAAGAACTCCATGCCCTTCTCGCGCGTGCCGTAAGTCCAGTAGCCGATTCCGAGGTCTGGCGGCAGAAGGTCCCACACGCCCTTCATGGACGAGTACATACCTGCGTTCGCGCCCCCGTCGTTCATGTAGAACGGGTCCACCATGTCGTTCCAGATCATGATTTCGGCGTCAGGACGGTACCGGCGTATGATCTCCATGGATTTCTTCACGCGTGCGGCGTAGATGTGCGCCATGTCTCCGATGCGGCGGCAATCCGTGCATCCGCCGCCCGTGCGCACCTCGTCGTAGGACAGGAACCACATGCGCGGGTTCAGCTCGCGGGCCACGGCCGCCGCCGAAGCCTCCATTATCGGGTCCAGCTCTGGCGCGGCCATGCATGCACTCGCCCACTTGCCCCATGTGGGGAACGAACAGTAACAGTCTACGGATATCTCGTCGCCGTCCCTCATCCGCCCGCCCGGCAGGGGCTTAACCGCGAAACGGTACTTGTTCCAAGGCCCCGGCCACACGCCCTTCGCCCTCGGTATCGCGGCGTAGTCGCGGCCCTCCTCGAAAATCTGCCCGGTCTTGACGCTGCGCACAGTCACCGGCGTGCCGTGCCGCCGTATCGCCAGTCGCGGCTCGGTCTCGGAAAGCTCCAGCCCAAGCACCTCCGCGTGGTTCGGGAACGTTCGGTTGTATCCGCGGCACAGTATCCTCACCTCACGCTCGGCAAGGCTGGCGAAGTGCAGGTCGTACGTATGCTCGGCACCGTCCGCCTTGACGTGGAACACCCCCGTCTCGATGTAGTCGCGCTTGGCGTCCATCCGCCGCACGCTCACCCCTACCGGCCACGACTGGTACTTGGCTGCGGGCGACTTCGCGCGGACGCGCAGACGGTACGACCTGCCTGGCGTGACAGCCACCGTGATGTCTGCCACGTCTCCCTCCCTGCGCGGAGAATGCAGCTGGCCTGGAGCTGACAGCAGGCCACGCGGCGGTGGCGGCAGATGCACGCAACGGCCTCCCTCCACGCGGTAGCGGGTATCGTTCACCGGGGCGGCGGCACACAGGTTCGGGTCGATCGGGAAGAAGCACTCCTTCGCGTATCCGAACGACCACAGCCCCACTGCGATCTCCATCCCGGCCGACTCGCAGGCGCGTCGCACAGCGCGCAGCCGCTCAAGCTCATCGTCCTTCCAGAGATGGAGCATCCCGAGCCGGCAGGGGGAGGCGAGCATCACGCCCGTGTAGCCGTGCGACTTCGCCTGCGCAACTATGTTCGTGGCCTTGCGGAACTGGTCTTCTTTGCGCAGGTCGTATAGGATATGCACCCAAAGCCTGTCCGGAGCATCCACCGCACAGACAGGAGCGGCGGCCCCTGCCGCAACCGCCGCCAGAACCGCCGCCGCTATGAACTTCATTGTTCCTCCGCGCAGGCCGGGTCACTTTACGGTGTCGAGAGCGGCCTTTACGCCGGCGCCGAACGCCTTGGCCATCGACATCATGCCCCAGTCGTTCGGGTGGCAGCCGTCAACGGTGCCCTCATGGTCTCCGGTGTACATGTCCGTCTTGGGGAGGTACACGAGGTTCTTCCAGCCTTCCGCGATCAGCTTGTCGTAGAGGGACTTTATGAACTTGTCCTTCGCGTTGGGCCCCTTGCAGTACACGTCGCACTGCTCGGCCATCACGATCGGCACGCCCGGACGCTTCGCGCGCAGGTTGCGGATGAACGGCTCGTAGCGGGCGCGCACCACGGATATCCGGTCGTTCTTGTCGAAGCCCTTCGCGTACATGTCGTGGAATGCGGCGCCGGCGTTCTTCTTCGGGATGGACATGTTCCAGAGGCAGTCCAGCACGTAGCAGCTGGCGTCGATGGCGGCGAGATGCTCGCTCATCTCATACTCCATCCGTCCAGAGCCGGAGAAGCCGAGGTTGACGATCGGCACGTCAAGATCGCGCCCGACGATGGACGGGAACGCAAGGCCGGGCCGCGATGCGCAACCGCCGTGGGTGATCGAAGTGCCGTAGAACACGACCGGCTTGTTTATTCCGCTCTTGCGGGGGCCGAGCGCCTCCACCTTCGCGTTCTTCTCGATGCCGAGTGTGAACGACTTTATGCCGTTGTAGAGCGGCAGGTTCACGATGTACGCATCGCCTGGGCTGCCCCATACGCTGAGGCTTCCGCCCTTCTTCGCGTCATGGATGCGGCCCGTCGAGATGTAGCGCCACTTGCCGTCAGGCCCCTGGCGGTAGACGTCGATGCCGGATACGCCGGTGGACGGCATATGGTCCATTGCGAGATTGCTGCTGTACGGCATCCACTTGAAGTAGAGAGCCTTGGAATCGGTGCGGAAGCGGAACTGCATACCGGCGGAATGGTGCTTCATGCCGCGTACGCCGTTGTTGACGTTGGTCGTGACGTTCTTGGGCAGGCGGTCGTAGAAGTCGTCGGTGTCGGCGAAGCACTTGCCCTCGAGCGGCAGGAACTTCCCGTCGATCCACTTGACTCCGTTGGTATCCACGACGGCGTTCTCAAGCGCCATGCGAGGATCGTACTTGGCGGCATCGATCGCCTGTGCGAATGCGCCACCTACAGCGAGAAAGGCCGAAACGGCAATGATTTGTTTTTTCATGGCCGATGATTGTACCATTTTCCCTGCGAAAAGCAAGCCCGCCGCCCTGACACAACTTCCATCAAAGTCCCTTCTGGTTGGGGCCAAAAAGGATATGCCCTTTCAGGGGCAACCAAAGGGGAATACAGTTCAATCCAGAATGGAATCGGGACATCAGGTGAGCATCAGCGGCTGCGAGAAGATCGTCTCGCCGTCCGCCGTAAACGCCCGCACACGCAGATAGCCGTGAGAGCGGCATTCGGACTTCGCTACGGTGAATTCCATTGACGTCCCGCACCCCCGCGCGGCAATTCCCTTCCTTGAAACCACCTGTATGCCGGCCTCGCGGTCAAGCTCCACCTTGAGATGCGCCCCATCGAAGCGGATCGACCTGAAGCGCAGCATGCCGCGACCCTTGATCGCGCCATAAAAGTTGCCCTTCCGATATGCCTCCAGGCACGCACGCACGGACTTCTCCCGCACGAGCAGCACGTTCACCCCCTGCGTTATTCCCCAGTCTGGCACGAAGAAGCCGAAGCACTGCCGCCCTGTCGCAAGCGCCCTGTCCCATATCCCTTCGCAGTAGCTCAGCCCCCAGCGCCAGTTCGCCTTGGAATCGCACGACTGGTTGTACACCTCTATCCCCAGTACGCGCGGGTCGTAGTCGAGCACCTCCCAGATGTGCGCGTCGGTGAGCTTGGACCATCCTGGATGATTTATCGTAACGCCGCCGCCGTCCGGATACGCGAGCGCGCCGAGCATTCTCGACACGGATGTGCGCCATGGCTCGCCGGTCCCGAAGTTGTAGCCGTGGGAACGGGTCTTGAAGCGGTCATGCGCATCGAACGTGCCGGATGCGAACCACGATCCAGGCGAGCACATGTGCATGTTGCTGTCCGTAAAGCGGTGATGCTCGGCGTTGGGCACCTCCATTATGCCGTCCGGCAACCCGGAGAACAGGGGCGCCCCTTCCGTGAACGGCAGCTGCGAACGCTGTTCCTCCGGAAGAGTGGCGGCCCACTCGCCGATTATCGCAGACCAGTCGAACGGGCCGTCGGTGCGGACGCCGTTCACCATCACCGGGATGCCTTCGTTGTGCACCCAGTAGTAGCGCTCGGTCATCGCCGCCGCCGGAACGTACGGTGCGGACGGATAGTAGTTCGAGAGCGCCAGCAGCTCAAAGCCCCGGTCAAGATAGCCCGTGAGATACTTCTGGCTGGGGCTGTGCCCGTGGGTGGTGGTGTGGACCTCCACGAACGAGTCCCAGTCCACGTCCGCATACGGGCGGCGGTTGCGCGGCGGAACCGCGTCCGCTGCGTCCAGCCGCCGGAACGCCGTGGCGGCGGCGGTTGCGGCTGACAGCCCTATGAACTCCCTGCGCCTCATGCCGCCCCCTACCTCAGATGGAGCGTGGTGCCGCGCGGAACGACCGCCGCCCATATCTCCGTAGCCCCGCTCTCGCCGACCGTACGGACGAGGGCGAAGGACGCGCGCCGCTCGCACACGCCCATCACGCGGAGCGACGGGAACGCGCCGCCCGCCGCCACTTCCGCGACCTTCACGCGCGCGCCGATCTCGAGCGGTGCCAACTCCGTACCGCCAAGGTTCAGCGTCACGACGCCCTGCGCCGAAACGCTGCCGCAGACCTTCAGGCACGGAGCAGACCACCCCGCATCCGCGTCACCGGCGATCGGGCACCGCAGCGCAGCGCCGCCGCCGAACACGAGGTTCTGCACGTTCAGACCGAGCGGCCCCGGCTCCACCGAGCCAGTCACAGTGACCGTGCCGTTCGTGTAGGTGCCGCCGTTGCCCTTCAGATCCCCGAACGTGAAACCGAAGCCGTTCGCGTCGAACACGCCGGAGCCGTTCACAACCACGCCGGCCGCGCAGCTCGCGCACGCCGCAGCGGAAGGCATCATGGTTCCGCCGTTCACCGTAAGCGGGCCATTGAATGCGTTGGCCGCGTCCAGCGTGAGCAGCGCAGCGCCCGTGGCCGTCAGCTCGATGCCTCCATCCTGCGCAACGCCAGGCGCAGTCGTGAGAGCCTGTTTGAGCGTAAGCGCGTTCGCCTCGCACAGGTCGAACTTTGCACCACCCTCGCCCACCGTAAATGAACTCATCGTCTTCACCGGGAAGGTGCTCTCCGCCGCATTCGGCCGGTACGTGCCGCCGCTGAAGTGGAAGTCCAGAGACGAGCCGGTGCTGCTGCCTATCGATTTGCCCTGCGTGAAAGAAAGAATGTCAAGTACGCCGCCACAAAGGCTTACTCGAACCTTGGCGTTCTTTCTCATCAGGTTCAAGGTACTCCCCGGCGCATCGAAATGTCCGCCCTGCATGTTGAGAGTGATGTAGGGTATGTAGGTGTAGCCGTCATCATAGGCGCCAAAGGATATCTCGTCAGGGGCAGTGCGGCGAATGGTGCCGTCGTAGAGGTTGATCGTGGAAGACAGATCCTCCGGCGACGACGCCACGTTCGCGCTGGCACGATATCCGATCCCGAAGCTTGCAGGCGCACCGGTGCCGTTCACCTCGAAAAGGCCGCCGTACACATTCAGTTCGCTCTGGGCGCAACAGTCTTTCTTTGGGTTCAGCCCCATTATGAACCCACCATTCACGCGAAGCGTGCCGCCATAGACGTTCACTATGCCGCGCGGGCTACGCGTGAGGCCGAGATCCCCGGGCCTGTCGTATATGTTGTTGCCTGTGAAGCAGTTCACGCTCAGGCTTCCCACCGTCAACGTCCCGCCATATACGCTCAAAACGGCATCATATGCTCCACCTGTGCCGTCCAGCACGGGGTGTGTGCCAACGCGCACCGCACCGTCAACGGTGTACTTCGTGTTTTTGTCGCCGTCGAACGCGATCGTTCCGGCATAGACGCCGAGCGGCGGCCCGTTCGGCACGTCGCCGTTCGTGCCGTGCGACCAAGGCACGGTGTCTACCGATTTCGCCGTTTTGCCGACGAGGTTCGTGACGCTCGCCTTAGTGCCGGTGCGGCAGAACACCACTTTGCCCGGCCCGAGTTTCTGCAGCGCGCTGCTGTTGTTGAGCGCCCCGGTCACGTATGCGACCTTGCCTTCGGCGACCTCCACGCCAACGCCGGTCGCATCGGCGTTGTCATGGAGAACCTGGCCCGAGAAAACGCCGTTATCCGTAAAACGCAACGTCGTGTTGGCGAGGTTCAACATGGCCGAGCCAAGCGCGGACGGCACACCTTCGATGCGGCCCGACTGCGACGATATCTCAGGCGAACCTGAGATGTTGCCCGTGATGCGCAGAGTGCCCGCGCCGCTCGTGCGCGTCGAGGAGAGCGGCGAGCCGGCGGCCACCGTACCGGACAGCTCCAGCGTCCCGTCCGCTTCGGGTATGTCGTAGGTGGAGTTCGCGGCAAACGACACCGGACCCGCCAGCGAAACGGTCTGTGCGGAGTTCTGCGCAATGCTCCTGACCCGCGCGCCGTCCGTGGTCACGGTGATGTCTTCGGACAGGGTCGCCGGAAACTCCACGCTGTCGTCGGAGGTGCCGGGCGGAGGAAGGCTCCAGTTCTCGTCCGCCTCCCAAGCGCCGGAAGTCCCGGCGATCCATACGCCATGCGACGGATCCACCGTGCAGTTGACGACGAGCCTATCCCTTGTGGCCGAAGCCGCCTCCACCGACAGCGTCGCAACAGCGCCTCGCGCCAGAAGCTCGGGATGTATCCTGAACTTCCCGGCATCGATCTGCCCTGTCGGCGCAGTGAGTATTGTATGCTCCCCCTGCGGCAGCACCAGCATTCCGTTGCTCGCATCGCGCCCGCCTACATTCACCGTGCCGTTGACCGCAAGAGTGCCGGAAACGGTGGAGCCGTAGAACGTGCCGCCGATGTAATAGCCGAGGAACGACGTCGTGTCCGCATCGGTCTCGCCGAAAGTGAGCAGCGGATATGTGCGGTTGTAGTAGGCCGTTAGCGTGCCGCCGTCCTTGACCAGCACGGGGAATCCCGCCGCCGGGTTGACACGAACCATCACATTGCCGCCGTCGGCGACGACAAGCCCCGCACAGCCCGAGAAGCTGCCGTACAGCTGCACGCCGCGCTGGTAGCCGCTGCCGCGCACCACGAGCCGCCCCTCGCCCGAGAGCGCCTGGTTGAACCAGGTTGCGGTATCCGCCTCCGAGAGGTCGAGGATCGCGTCCTTCGCGCCGATGTTCACAGTCTTGAAGCCGGTGAAAGTATTGGCTCCGCAGAACTTCATCACGCCACCGTTCCAGTTGATCGTGGAGGCCGCCGCGCCGCTGCTCGCCGTGAAGCTGCCGGACATGAGCGCGACGGTGCCTCCCTCGTTGAGGTTTACTGTGTGGCTGCCGCTGGCGGCGAAGAGCGCGCCCGCGTGGAGCGTCACGGTGCCGCCGTTCACGGTGAACACCGTCGAGAGGTTCTCCGACGAGTCTGTGCCGGCGAGAAGCCGCCCTTCCACTCCGCGCGCCGCGGCCTTCGCTCCGATGTCAAGGGTGCCGCCGTTCACCTCCAGCGTTGCGGTTGACGGGGAGGCGGCGTCATTGCCGGTCATGCCGAGCCTCAGTTCGCGGCGGCATTCGAACGCCCCGCCGTTCACGACAAGCCGGGCGTCCATCGAGGACATCTCCGTCTCGTCTATCGCCACGCCTGCGCTCTCCACCGTCACAACGCCGCCATTCTGCGTGAAGGACGACACGAGCGGCGTGTGCGACTGGGTGGCCGTGATGCCGTGCGTGCGGCCCACGATGAGAGGGTCGGTCTGCACGCTCAGCGTGCCGCTCTCCATCACCATCGCCGCGTCGCGTTCGGTGCCGGCGGCGGAAGTCGTGGCGGAGCCCACGTTGAGCTCGCCGAGATCGACCGTAACCACCGGGCTGTCCTGCCCGGAGCCTATCTTGAGCGTGCCTGCCGCGACAGTCAGCGACGACTGGTGCGTCCGCGAGCTTGTGCCTGAATCGTTGGTGACCGCCAGATACGCCTGGGTGATGCCTTTCACGATCGGAACATCCTTGGTGAAGCTGTGGCAGAACGCATAGGCGCTGTCGCCGCCGAAGGTGAGCGTGCCGTCGCCGAACTTCACGAAGCCGCCCTGCATCTGCTGTGCGCCGCCGGCAAGCGCAAGGGCCGTTCCCTCCGGGATGGATATCATCGAGTTGCGGCGGGCGGACTTCGGGTTCAGCAGCATCGTCGCCGCCACGGTGCGGTCGTCGCCCGCATACGGATAGAGGGTGTTGCCCAGCAGCCACGGAGTCGTGCCAGTCATCCAGTCGCCCGTCGTGTGCGGATTGAGCGCAGTGCCGTCATATTCCTCCATCTGCACCGAGAATATGCGCCAGCTTCCTTCCACGCGCTCCGAGAACCTCACCTCGTAGCCGCCCTTGTTCTGCGCGAACAGCAGCCTGGCCAGCGGAAGCTGCGCCGAAGCCGGTATCTTCAGGATGTCCGCCGTGCCGGTCGGGTATTTTGCGGTGGTCGTGTCCGACCCGAAGAACCGGACACGCAGACATCCGCTTGGCGCGGTGAACTTCTTGGCGACAAGCATTGACGCCTCGTTGGACGCGTTCACGCCGATCACGAGATAGCCGTCGCGGCCCGCGTACGCCAACTCGTCCACTGTCACCTCGGGCGCGACCGCCACACGCACGCTGGCGTTGTCGCCGACCGTGAACGAAACGGGGAAGCTCGAACCGAGCAGCATCGCCTCGACGTTTTCGATCCGCACGCCGCCTGTGACCGTCATAGCGCAATCGGACATGAACCTGACGCGCAGCGGCGAGGTAGGCGATGTGTCGGCGGTGCTCACTATGTCGATTCCGCCATCGGCCACTCCTGGCTCGGGGGCGATGTTCATTTTCCATTGCGGGCCCCACGCATAGGAATCCGTCAGATCGATGGTCATTCCCTTCTCGCCGACATAGACCGATCTGCCGGAGACAGCGTCATTATAAACGCGTTGCAGCGACCTGAACGTGCCGCCATCCACGTGCAGCGCGATCTCCGCGTCCGAGGCGGCGGTGAGGTTCTTTACCGCGAACACGCCGCCGTCCTTCACGTCTATGCGGGTGCCGTCCTTCTCCGTGCCGACGCTCGTGGCGGAGAACGTGCCGGTGACGGCAAGTGTTGCGCCGCCGGATACCCCTATGGTCGCGGCGCCGGTTGCCGATGCCGCGGTTAGGCTGCCGCCGGTCACATCCACAATGCCGCCGCCGAGCGTGAGGCCGCCGGCGTTCATCGTCCCGTTGCGGACTTCAAGCTCCCCCATCATGCCCACTTCCACGCCGCCGCCGAACGTGCTCACGACCCCGGAGCCGGTCGATGCGGCGAACACACCGTTCTGCACCGAAAGGCTCGCCGCCTCCCCGCCATTCGCCGTGCCGTTGACCGGTGCCGTGGCCAGGATGAACGTGCCGTCGCCTGTCTTGGCGATGTCGCCGGCGTCTCCGTCAATCGTCATGGTGCCGAGCATTGTTACAGTGGCGTCAGGGGCGACATCTATCTCCGTTCCCTCCCCGAACACAATGTTGTCGGCGATGGACACCGTCTCGTCATACGAATGGCGGCTGTCGGCAAACAGCGAACCGGTCATCATGCAGCCAACGCACACGCTGGCAGCCATTGCGCGAAAAGAACCGTATTTCACAGGAAACCTTCTCCCCCTTAAAAAATTAAAAAACACCACGAATGATATCATATTCATTTTTTTTTTCAACCCCTTTCCGCGAAAGGCCGCGCAGAAGGCCGCAACGGGCATGGGCAAACGACCGTCAGCCCACGGGCAAAAATCCGTCTGCCCTTGGGCAAAAGGTCACGCTACCTTTCCCCCAAAGGTCACGCTACATTTCCCCAAAGGTCACCTGACCCTTGCGATGGACTATTCCGTCCAGCCGTCGGTGATTTCGGCAAGGGAAACGAAACTTACGCCGCCCTTGCCATCCGACGATACAATCAGATGGTCGAGCAGCTTCACGCCGAGCAGCTTTGCGGCTTCGCGCAGCTTCGCCGTCGTCTGCAAGTCGGCCTTGCTTGGCGTCAGGTCGCCGCCCGGATGGTTGTGCGCCACGACGACCTCCTCCGCGCCCGCCTTCAGCGCCGCCCGGAACACGGCTCCGGCATCAACCCCCACCGTGCCGTCGCTATGCCCCACCGAAACGGTGATCGGCTCAGCGAGAACGCCGCCGTTCGCGTCAAGCGGCAGCACATAGAACCGCTCCTCCCTCTGCCCCTTCGCCAACGCGCACCCTATTGCGACATTCGCTAATGCGAATGCGCCTCCCTTCGCTCGTCGGGGAACCTGACAACTTCGTTGCAGGTGCATTTCCCGAAACAGCGCGGCGGCATCGGCGGCGGTTTGGACTTTGCTTATATTTTGTGGCGTCATTTTGTCACCCAAAATGGAAGTCACGTTTTGTGACTTCAAAAGTTGTCATTACTCAACTATTTCAATCCAAGATGGATCAAACTTAAGCTGTTTCAACACCTCATCCCGATTCAACAATGGCGGCCGCTTGATGCGCAGCTTCAAACGATTCTCAGGCACTTTAGTTATTATGGTGAACTGAGAACCATGTGGTTGCCAAGTAAACTTCTTCACATCAGTATCCTTAAGATAGCCCTCAAGATTTCCCTTTTGATTCCACTCCCATTCATATTCTTCGGGCAGGAACTTTAGAGCCTCCTCTTCAAAAACGGAAACCGTTGAGAGATCCTCTCCTTTGATTAGCACAACGGTTCGCGTTGTGGCAAATTTCTTTCGCACATCTGTGATGCGTGCATTCCAAATCCCCAGAATCATTTCGCCCAACTTGTCAGGGTCTTCGGTATGAACGTTCTCAACGTCAAAAGAATAATCTAGTGAATTGCGTCCACTGATAAGTCGAATGTGTTTGACTGTAAATGGGTTTTTGTTCTTTACTGTCTTGGCACTCCATGCCATCTGATGTAACTGCACATCATCAAGTCCGACATTCGATGGTGCCCATTGAGCGCCTACACACCTTGCAAAAATCTGCTCCCAGTCTGGGCCTTCAAGCGTCGGTGGATTCCGTGTGGCCAATAGGTAAATAAGTTCCTTGCCAAGTTCCATAGCAAACCCAGCAGGGAACTGCCCAAGCAAGTAGTCGGGCTTGTACTTATCTACCCCTCTGAGTCGTGGATTTAACGTTTTGTCCATTCTCTGATTCTCCTTATTACAGTTCTTTCAGTTTTTCTGTTACACGTTCAGCAACAGCACGTATTACAGGAACGGCGACACTATTACCCGTTTGATGCTTTATCTGACCGTAATTAACCACAATTTTGAACTCGTCTGGGAAACCTTGAATTCGCAACATCTCACGAGGAGAGGGGCGACGCTCGTCATTTATGAGAATGTAATTTGCTGATGCCCCTGCTCGCAATGCGCACGAGTAATTATGCGGCGTAATGGCACCAGCAACATTCTCATGCGAAATATAGGGTCTCGGGAAATTCTTGTCTTTCAATCGTTCAAGTCTACTCGCTCGAATGACCGGACGTACCCTTAATGTCGGGTCGTTTTCAGCATCACTATCAATTATATCAGCAACCGTTGTGCGCTTCTCCCTTGGAATTGGCGGAGGAAACTCAAAATCAACAGGCCTATTAAAGCCACAGATTATGATTCGTTCGCGTTTCTGCGGCACACCATAATCTAATGCATTCAGCACTTTGTAATGAACATCGTACCCAGCGTTTCGCAAATGCGAAATAATAATCTTAAATGTTCGTCCACCGTCATGCGCCGTTAAGTTGCGCACGTTTTCCAACATGAATGCCTTTGGCTTCTTTGCGAGCAGTATTTTTTCAATGTTGAAGAAAAGAGTTCCTTGCGTTTCATGCAAGAAACCTTCTTTGTCTCCAATGATTGAAAATGGCTGGCAAGGGAACCCTGCTAGTAGCACATCGAAGTCTGGAATATTCTTAGGATCAATCTGTTGAATGTCACCCCAAGGCTGCTCTCCAAAGTTGCTGTAGTATGTCTTTGCGGCTTCCTTGTCCCATTCCGAAGAGAACACACACTTGCCACCACAAGCTTGATAGCCAAGGCGAATGCCGCCTATACCTGCGAACAGGTCGATGAACGTGAACTTGGGATGTTCAGGCGGAGGGAACGGAACAGATGGTTTCAGGTCCTTGTGTTCCGGCATGTCCCAAAAAGTCAACTGCACGGCGGCTTCGCAGACGCAGAGTTTCGCGGGCGGGAGCTGGGTGACGATGCTCGGTAGCATGTTGGCGAGATCGGGATCCCTGCGTTCAGGCGAGGCGAGATATTCGCGGAGCTGCTTCGCGACCTTAGGCGAGCGCGCGAAGTCCTTGGTGCGTACGATCACCTTCTCGCAGTCGAGGGGATTGTCGTTTAGGTGGCGGTACTTGAACTCGGTCTTGAAGAGCAGATACCTCTCGGCGTGCCCCTTGCCTTTCGCCGGATACCCGTAGTCGCGGATCAGCTCCTCGCGCGTCTTCACGCCCACGAACTCCGCCCTGTACGTCTTCTGCGCCGCCGTGCCGAGGAACAGCCAAAGCTCGTTGATTCGCGAATAGTCTGCGGCGGCCGGGGACGACCGCCCTCCCGCTGCATCCTCCGTGTCCTTCTCCGAAATCGGGTAGTTGTACCAGCCGCGCCATTTCTGGAGCTGACCTTTTTTGTACGTGCCGACAAGCACCACCCGCGCCTCCGGCCTTTCCTTCGTCTCGTTCTTCGTCATGCCCTCTACCATCCTTGCGCCGTGAATTATACCATAAATGGCTGTCGGGAGCGAAATAGCAGGCCGCGTTGCCCCAACGCGCCGACGCCGGGCAAACGACCGTCAGCCCACGGGCAAAAATCCGTCTGCCCTTGGGCAAAGGTCACGCTACCTTTCCCCGCCGTCTGCAACTATGGCTAATCGGTGCGGGTGGGGAGGGCGGAGAGGCGTTTCGTGAGCAGGGCCGGCAGACTCCTGATGCGGGCGAACTCCCCGGCGCGCCGTTCACTGTCGAACCGGTAGATCACCTCCCGGCAGTCGTCAGGGCTCCTGCGCAGCATTACCATGGAAAACGTCTTGCGGTCGTCGACATTGCTGGTGCCCGTGGCATCCATCGCAAGCTGCACGATGGACTTCTGTTCGCAGCGATTCGTCTCCTGCGCGGCGGCGGCGATCTTCTGCAGCACGTCTCCAAGCGTGCCGTCACGCCGGGCAACATCAAGCTCAAAGCTACCCGGCATCTCACTGCCCGCCTCAGGCGGGTTATGATCACC
>CAMPAA010000001.1 GCA_946631345.1 uncultured Verrucomicrobiota bacterium | reverse complement strand
GTCCGCGCGTGCGGGCACAGGATGCCGGCAACCGAAACGAAAGGAACGCCGACATTGTCAACTGCTTCAGCATGTTTTCCCACTGTGCATAGAAGTTGAGTCCCATATTTCTTATGGCACTTTTAAAATTTGCCCACATTATATCATTTCACTCACAAATCCAAAACCCCTCATGTGAGGGGCAGGGGAAACCACAGAAGTCCATTCACTTCCGTGTATAAAATCACAAAAGTCGATTGACTTTCGTGATGCCAAAATGATATAATCTGCTCCAAAAGGATATACCATGCAAAGAAACGTTTTATCTAAAATGCTGGAGTGGAACAAGCGAAAGACACGCAAGCCTCTCGTGTTAATGGGTGCAAGACAAGTCGGCAAGACTTGGCTTCTGAATGAGTTCGCCGCGACTGCATACCCCAAGGATGCCGTCTATGTGAATCTCATGAAGATGAAGACTCTGCGCAAACAGCTGGAGAATGGCGATATCACGCCAAAGGCTGTGCTGGAGAAAATCAGTATAGCCCTTGATGCGGAAATCGTTCCCGGCAAGACGCTTCTGCTTTTGGACGAGATACAGGAATCCTCCAACGCCCTGACATCGCTCAAGTTCTTCAATGAGGACATGCCGGAACTGGCGATTGTCGCCGCCGGCTCGCTTCTTGGACTCGCCGTAGGCCGTTCTTCAGAAAACGGCTCTGCGTCCAGTAAGGAAAACCCGAATGAACCGCGTGGGTCTTTCCCGGTGGGGAAAGTCAACATGCTGGAAATACTCCCGCTGAGTTTTGCCGAATTTGTGCGGGCGCTGGGGAAGAAACGGCTTGCCGACATCCTTGAAAGCGGATCGCCAGCCGCATCAGCCCCGTATGCGGACAAGCTGACAGACCTGCTCCGGCGCTATCTCATTGTAGGGGGCATGCCTGAAGCCATCAATACATACGTGGACTCAAACGACCTAAGCACCGTCCGAGACGTTCAGGCTGAAATGCTCTCCGCATACGACGCGGACTTCGTAAAGCATGCACCTTTAACCATGCTCCCGAAGATACGCCTGCTCTGGAACTCCATCTCGGCACAGCTTGCGAAGGAGAACAAGAAGTTCATCTATACGGCGCTGAAGCCCGGGGCACGCGCGCGCGAATACGAATCGGCCCTCCAGTGGCTGAACGATGCCGGCATGGTCAGTCAGGTGTATCGCGTTGGAACGCCGCGTCTGCCGTTGAAATCATACCGCGACTTCTCGGCGTTCCGCCTCTACATGCACGACGTGGGACTCCTCGGTGCCATGAGTGACCTGCCGCCATCTTCCGTACTGGAGGGGAATGCCGTGTTCACGAACTTCAAAGGAGCATTGGCTGAACAGTATGTGCTTCAGGAACTTCTGGTGAATGGCTTTGAACCCTGTTACTGGACAAATGACACCGGAAACGCCGAAGTGGAGTTTGTGGTTCAAGGAGAAAAAGGCGTGTTCCCCGTGGAGGTGAAGGCCGGCATCAATACGCAGGCGAAGAGCCTAAAGACGTACCGCAAACTCTTCTCGCCGGCTTTTTCGTTCAGGACATCGTTGGCCGACTGGCACGATGGCACGGAGATCAAGGACATTCCGCTGTACGCCTTTGGCCCAGCCGCCAGAGCGTACACCAAAACGACAGTTTAATTAGCAAATGAAGACTATCTTTTCTGCCATTCTTGCCGCTCTTGTATGCGCCGCCTTTGCCGATGGGAAGGACGGGCTTTGTCCTGCCCCCGGTCGCGATGAAACGCACCCCTCCCGTGAACCGATCCACAGTACGGACGGCATAAGGTACATCATCCATAAGGCACAATCATCATAGGCCGCAAACAGGCAGGTGCTACGGCCAATCAACCCGCAAAACCACGCAATTCCCATCCACCCTCAACCGCCTCCCTCTGTTCTGCAATTTGCAAGTGCCAGTTGCAAATTGCAAGACGGTTGTGGTATAATTCCACGCCAAATGCACAAGGAGGTAAAATGATTACGCGCGAAATGTCGAAAGTCGCCAAACAGCGTGCGCAGGAGTTCCCAGTGCTTACCATTACCGGACCGAGACAGTCCGGCAAGACGACTCTTGCAAAGACCTGCTTTCCGGACTACGGATATGCCAATCTCGAAGACCCCGAAACGCGAGAGCTGGCGGAGAGCGACTATCGCCGTTTCTTTGCAATGTACAAGGCCCCGCTGATAATCGACGAAATCCAGAGAGTGCCTAAACTCGCATCGGCAGTGCAGACGATCGTCGATGAACGGCGAAACGTCCCAGGCCAATACATCCTCACTGGTTCGCACCAGCCAATCCTCAAGCAGACCGTGACGCAGTCGCTCGCAGGGCGAAGCGCATTCCTGGAACTCCTTCCGCTCACCTTCAGCGAAATCGCGCAGGGAGCATCGCGCATGAAAACCGATCCCGATTCGCTCATCCTGCGCGGCACGATGCCAGAGCTGGCGACTTCCGGCATGGAAGCGGCCGTGTACTACAGAAACTACCTGAATTCGTATGTGGAGCGGGACGTGCGGTTTATCGCCAACATCCGCAACACGACCGCATTCAACAAGTTCATCACCCTCCTTGCCGGAAGGGTCGGACAGCTGCTCAACCTCAACACCATGTCGTGCGAAGTTGGGGTCAGCCACACGACGCTTGGGGAATGGATTGACGTGCTTGAGGCATCCTTCATCGTGTTCAGGCTCCAGCCGTACCACAGGAACATAGGCAAGCGGCTCGTCAAGACGCCCAAGATCTATTTTACGGAGACGGGGCTGGCATCGTACCTTCTGGGACTCCGCAACGCAGAGCAGGTGGCGCACGATCCCCTTCGCGGCAACCTTTTCGAGAATCTCGTCATATCCGAAATGATGAAACGCATCAAGAACGCCGACAGCGGCGACGAACTGTTCTTCTTCCGGACATCCGCCGGAATCGAGGTTGATGCCTTGCTGCGGACAGCCGATGGTTTCAGTCCGATCGAGATAAAGTCGGCAATGACGCGTTCGGCTTCGCTCGAATCTGGCCTGAATCGGTTTCTCGCGCTTCAGCCCGAATCCATATCGCCGACCGTGGTTTATGCAGGGCGCAGCATGCCAGCCGGAAAGGGCGGGATAGGCTACAGAAACTTCCTCACCATGTGACAATTCCCTGCGGGAAAAACTTATCCCTCCACCAAGTCCGAACAAATGCTATAATACACGTTGTTTCAAAAGTCAAATGCGCTAAGAAGCATGGGAAACAACGGAAAAGACGTAGCCCAGCAAACTGGGCTCAGTGCTTATTTGTCGCCGCTCGCGGTGTTGGCACTTTCGTTCGGCTATGCCGTCGGATGGGGTGCGTTCGTCATGCCGGGAACGATGTTCCTCCCCGGCGCAGGGCCGCTGGGAACCATCATCAGCATCGCCGTTGGCGTCGCCGCCATGCTCGTGTTCGCCGTCAACTACCATCGCATGATTCTCCGCGCATCCGGCCCCGGCGGCGCCATGACGTTCACCTGCAACGCGTTCGGCGCAGATCACGGCTTCATCATCGCATGGTTCCTGATCCTGGCTTACGTGGCGATCCTGTGGGCCAACGCGACGGCGCTCGTGCTCCTGGCCCGCTATGTGGCGGGCGACCTGTTCCAGTTCGGCTTCCACTACACGATGGTCGGCTTCGACGTGTATCTGGGCGAGGTGCTGCTGTGCATCTTCATCATCGCGCTCTGCGGCGGCGCGTGCCTGTTCCGCAAGCGGTTCGCGGTGCGGCTCAATACGCTGCTCGCCGCGGCTTTCGTGGCATGCGTCGCGGTCTGTTTCCTCGCCGCACTGTTCCGGCACGACGGGGGCGTCGCCGCCATGGCGCCTGCGTTCGCATCCGGCGACACTCCGGGGATCCAGGTGTTGCGCATCATCGCGATGATGCCTTGGGCGTTCGTGGGCTTCGAGGCGATCGTGAACTCTTCGGCCGAGTTCTGCTTCCCGGTACGGCGCACGTTCGGTCTGCTGGCGGCGGCGGTCATCCTCTCGGCCATCGTCTACGCACTCCTGGCGCTGCTGCCCGCGCTGGCCATTCCGGACGGCTACGCGACATGGGCCGACTACATCGCCGCCCTTCCCCGCCTGAAGGGGATCGACGCGATGCCCGTGTTCGCCGCCGCGCGAAAGGTCCTCGGGCCGACGGGCATAGCCGTGATCGGCGGTGCCATGCTGGCCGCACAGCTGACCGGCCTGTTCGGCACGTACGTCGCCTCCAGCCGCCTGATGTACGCCATGTCGCGCAGCGGCATGCTGCCGCGCAGATTCGGCACCCTCAACCGGGACGGCACGCCGGCGAACGCGATCCTCTTCGTGATGTGCACATCGGCAGTCATCCCGTTTTTCGGCCGCACCGTCACCGGCTGGCCGGTGGACGTCTCGAACCTCGGCGCAGTGATCGCCTACGGCTACACGTCGGCGGCGGCGTTCGCATGCCCCCCGGAGAACCGTGACTCGATACGCTTCCTCCTCGCACGCGCCGCCGCCGCCACCGGCCTCGTGCTGTCGGTCGTGTTCGGATTGCTGATGCTCGTGCCGAATTACCTCTCGGGAAGCACACTCTCCGCGGAATCCTATCTGCTGCTGGCCATCTGGTGCATTCTCGGATTCCTGGCGTACAGGCGGGCGTTCAGGATGGACGACGAGAACCGCTTCGGCCACTCCACGGTCGTGTGGATCAGCGTGCTTGTGACCATCTTCTTCTCTGTGATGATGTGGCTGCGGCTGGCGGTGTGCGACGCGACCGAGGACGTGTTCGAAAACTTCATCGGAAAGACGATCACCCACGAGTTCCTCACACCGATCCTGGATCACGTGAGCCGCGACATGCTGCTGAACTCCGTCGTGGTGCTGACCCTGCTGGTCGCGTCACTTTCGATCATGCTCAGCCTGTTCGCGATCCTGCGCCAGCGCGAGAAGAACATGGCCCTCGAAAAGCTCAAGGCGGAGGAAAGCGCCAACAAGTCGCGCAGCTACTTCTTCTCGACGGTCAGCCACGACATTCGCACGCCGCTGAACGCTATCATCGGGTTTTCGCAGATGCTCAAGATGGGCCTCAAGACCGCAGACGAGCGCGACCAGGCCGTCAACTCCATCGTCATGAGCGGGCAAACGCTCCTGCGGCTGATCAACGACGTGCTCGACTTCTCGAAGCTCGAGGCCGGCCGCATGGAGATCATTCCTGAACCAACCGACTGCACCAAGCTTGCAAACGAGATCGTCGAGACGTTCCGCGTCGCGAACAAGAACCCGGACCTTGAGATCCGCTGCCGGACGGACGTGCTGCCGATCCTAGAGGTAGACCCGCAGCGCATCAGGCAGATTCTGTTCAACTTCATCGGGAACGCCGTGAAGTTCACGAAAGCAGGCTTCATCGAAGTGCGCGCGGCGTTCACGCGGGACGAAGGCGCGGAGGGCGGAACCTTCCGGCTTGAGGTCGAAGATACCGGCTGCGGCATCGGCAAGGAGGACCTGATGCTCATCTCCTCGCCATACGTGCAGGTGCGCTCGAATGCTTCGCGCCACGGCGGCACGGGGCTCGGCCTTTCGATCTGCCGCCGGCTCGCGGCCGCGATGGGCGGCGAGATGGCAATCACGTCGGAGCTTGGAAAGGGTTCGGTCTTCTCCATCGCGATTCCACATGTGAAAACCGGGAGCCTTCCCCCGAAGCAGGAGCCGGCGACGAAGCCGACGCCGGGTTCCGCGCTCGCTGCGGCTGAGCCGACCAGCCGGAAGCGCATTCTAATCGTTGACGACCAGAAGATGAATCTGATGGTGCTCAAGGCCATGCTCACAAAGCTCGGCGCGTTCGATATCACCATGGCGGCGGACGGCAAGAAGGCGCTGGAAATCCTGACGACACCTGGCGCTGCGCCGTTCGACATGGTGCTGACCGACATGTGGATGCCGGAGCTGGACGGGGCGGGCCTCGTCCGCGCCATCCGCGCCAACGAAAAGCTCTCAACTGAGCCCACGTACGTGGTAACGGCGGACGTGGAGATGCTGAAACAGTATGAGGATGTGGGCTTCTCGGGAATCATCCTGAAGCCCATCACGGTGGACAAGCTAAAGGACATCGTCAAATAAATGGCTTACAGGGAAAGAATCGTACGTGCAGCCCTGGCGGCGGCAATCGCGGCCGTTTCACACGTCCGCGCCGTCGACACGGTGACTGAAGAGTCGACAGAGACGGGAGAAGCCCCGCACAAGTGGCTTTCGTTCAGCGCATTCGTGGATGTCGAAACGGCCTACGTCTGCCGAGGCTTCGTTTTTGATACGCACCCATTCGCCGCCCAATACGTCGACGGCACGGCGAATCTGGGCCCGTTCGGAAGGTTCAGCGCCTACACGTGGAATCTAACGTCCTGGTCGTCCGTCTCGCACAGTGGCACATGGCGCTACCGGCCCAACGAGACCGACTATGGGCTACGGTACGCCTACGACCTTGAGATGGCGGAAGACTGGACGCTCACCTCCGGCGTCGCCAAGCAGTGGGTCACGTTCCCCGGCCGTGAACACCGCGGTTCGAACACCGTGATTGACTGGCAGGCGTTCCAGTCGCTGCGCAACCCCTACGCCACACCCTACTGGCGCATGCGCTACATCTACAAGCCGTTCAGCGAACTCTACTGGGTTGTCGGCCTGAAACGGTCGTTTCCCCTGTTCGTCGACGGTCTTGAGCTCACGCTGGACCTCTTCGGCGATCTGGGCGACGCCCGCCACTGCATGAACATCTTCGGGCCCCAGCCGGGACATCCGCACGCAAACTACCGTGGCGGAATGCAGTCCATCAACGTCCTCGTGCGGCTCGACTACCGCCTGACGGATCATCTGGGCGTGTTCGCGTTCGCCGGCTACTACGGTCTTGTGTCAGACGATGCCCGCGACGCCGTGAACGCCATGCACCACACGGATGCCCAGTGCGATCTCGCCTACGGCGGCGCGGGACTGTCGCTCGAATTCTGAGGGCGGTTCCGCCACAATCGATTCGTCACTCGCTGAAGAGCCAGGTCGAGAGGTAGCGTTCGCCCGTGTCAGGCAGCAGCACCACGATCGTCTTCCCGGCCCATTCCGGCTTCTTCGCCAGCTCAAGCGCCGCAAACGCCGCTGCGCCGGACGAGATGCCAACGAGCAGCCCCTCCTTCGCCGCAAGCGCACGGGCCGTACGCCCGGCATCCTCCGCCGACACCTTGATCACCCCGTCATACACGGATGTGTCGAGAGTCTTCGGCACGAATCCGGCGCCGATGCCCTGAATCTTGTGCGGCCCCGCCTTGCCTTCGGAAAGCACAGGACTCGTATCCGGCTCCACCGCAAACACCTTGACGGCCGGCTTCTGCGCCTTGAGGTGCCTGCCCACGCCGGTCAACGTGCCGCCAGTGCCAACGCCAGCCACGAACGCGTCCACAGCGCCGGCGGTATCGGCCCAGATCTCCGGCCCCGTCGTCACATTGTGCTTAGCGGGGTTGGCTGGGTTCTCGAACTGCTGCAGTATCACTGCGCCTGGCGTGGAGTCGCGCAGCTCGTTTGCCTTTGCGATTGCGCCCTTCATTCCTTCCGCCCCGGGCGTGAGTACGATCTCCGCGCCGTATGCGGCTGCAAGCTTGCGCCGCTCTATGCTCATCGTATCGGGCATGGTGAGAACAAGGTGGTAGCCCTTCACGGCGCTGACCAGCGCCAGACCCACGCCTGTGTTGCCGCTTGTCGGCTCGATTATCGTAGCCCCTGGCTTAAGCGTGCCGGCCGACTCCGCGGCCTCCACCATCGCCAGCGCGATGCGGTCCTTCACGCTACCGCCGGGATTGAAGAACTCAACCTTGGCGAGAACGCGTGCAGCGCCCGTGTTCACCTTGTCCGAGAGTTCGACGAGCGGAGTGCCGCCGATCTTCTCCAGAACGTTCTTTGCTATGTTGCTCATTTTTCTGCTCCTTTCGGCCTGGACTTGAGTCCTCGGTCTTTTTTGCCTTAACGCCGCGTAGTATAGCACGCGGCGGCAACCATCGGCAATCGGAAACATTTTCCTTCGCCCATAGGTATATCCTATGTATCATTCCATCGCCACGGCGGCTTGGGTCGCCTCAAGAAGGAGGGTGAGCGCGATGCGTGCAGGAGGTATTCCGGTCAAGGCCGAGAGCGCTGCGCGGTACTGCGCCATCTGTCCGGCATACTTCTCGCGCATCCTCGCGGCGAACCCATCAGCGGTTTCTCCGCACCGCATCTTGTTGGTCTTGAAATCGTAGATGGCGGCGTGGCGCTCGCCCCCGCGCTCCGTGAACACCACGCGGTCGAACTGGCCTGACTGCCATACGTTCCCGGTCAGCAGCTCGTATGGGCGTTCCCGCCAGAGCGCCACTGCGCCCTCCGGCTTTACGAGTGCGCGCTCAAGCGCAGTCTGCGCCTGCCCCGGCGCGAGCCATTCCACATTTTCGTACGCGGCGTGAATAGCCTTGCCACGTTCCGCCGCCTGCCCGAAATCGTCCGCGAACAGCCTGTCGCCGGTCATGCCCGAGTAGAACGACTGGCTTGGCCGCGACTTGAGGAGCGGCTGCCTCGGCCCGCGGGGCGGCGGCGGTTCTCGCGGGGCGGCCTCGGTCTGCGTGCAGGGCCTTGATGCCTCATACCAGGCCCTGTCTCCGGCAGTTGCCAGCCCGACCATCCTCACAAGATCGCTGAACCTTTCAGGAGCCGCGTTCCTGGCCGCCGACCCGTTGGAGGCGTTCTGCGGATGGAGGATTATGGTGAGCGCCTTCTTGGCCCGCGTCATGGCAACATAGTACAGGCAGAGCGAACCATACCTCTGCGTCTGCCTGCGCCTGCGCTCCGCAGCGCCAAGGACAGGATCGCTATCGGCCACCGACACGCCGGGATGGGCAAGCAGCCAACGCGGATCTTCGTTCTCGAGAAGGAGCGCATGCTGGTCGGATGTAAGCAACTCCCGCTCAAATAGCGGAAGGATCACATGATCGAAGCCCAACCCCTTCGACTGATGCATGGTCATGATGCGGACCATGCCAGGCTCCGCATAGTCGCGCCGCGTGCGGTGGCTGAGATATTCGATGAAGTCCGACAGGCGCATCGAAGCATCGCGCAGCTCCTCAAACTCTGCCACGCACTTGATGAAGTCCTCGAACCTCGCCTCCGTGAAGTCGTTCCACGATTCCGGCACGGCCTTCAGCGCCTCGCGCACCTCGCGGAACGTGCGCACCATGCCAACGCGCGTGAAGCCGTCCAGAAGCGCCGCCGAAAGCTCGGCGGCCGGCGGCAAGCCCGCCGGGTACAGCGCCCGCGCGAGTGGCGAAAGCCGGATGTGGGCGTAGGCATACGCGTCGTCGGCATGTTCTGCGAGCCGCACGAGCTCGACCATCGCCGCCAGCACAGGCGAATCGGAAACGTTGCTGTCTCCCTCGAACACCACCTGCGTGATGCATATCGATTTCAGGTATGCCAGAATGGCCTCGCCCGAATCGTTCTTCCGCACGAGAATCGCCGTGGAGATGCCGCGCTCCCATGGCCGCACCGCGTTGAGCGCATTGGCTATGGGCTCGAAGAAGTCTGATATCTTCGCCTGCTTCCCGGCCTTGGCCGCCTGTATCACCTCCACAAATCCCTGCGGAGAGCTGTCATGGCTCCTGTGCTCCTCGCAGCGCCATATGGCGCCCTCCGGCGCGCCGTCCATGTCGAACGCGCCACGCACCGTCGCCTCCCCGAACACGGTGTTCACAGCGATCGAAATCTGCGGAAGGTAGCGGCGAGATTCGGTGAGCGAGGCTTGCATGTTCCCGTCCTTCTTGGCCAGCTCCGCCTCGCGCCCGAGAATCCTCACGTCGCCGCCACGCCATTCGTAGATCGACTGCTTCCTGTCGCCGACGATGAACACGCTCTTGTTGGAGCCGGGCTGGCAGCTTTCGCTTATGAGGTTCTGCAGGGCTTTCCACTGCCCGCGGCTCGTATCCTGGAACTCGTCAAGAGCCCAGTGCTCGAATGTCGCATCCATGCGGTACTCCAGCGGGAGTCTCACTCCGTCGCCCAGCGCGTTCAGCAGGCGCGGCATGTCGTCGAACGTTATCTGCCCGTGCGCGCGCACCTTCACGGCGTAGGCCGATTCGTATGTGCGCATCAGCCGATATATGCCCTGCGTGGTGTTCAACTTCTGCGCTATCCTCCACGCGCGCATCTTGCGGAGCGCCTCGTGGGCCAACGGTTCATCCTGCATGCATTTCGGGATGGTCTTGGGGACGCTGCCGCTGAATGTCGCCACGGCATCTATGAATGTATCTCCGCCTTTCATGCTGCTGTAGCGCTCCAGCTCCGGAGCCAGCGCACGGATGGAGGCAAGCGTCGCGTCAAGGTCGGCAGGTGCATTGCCGTCGCCCCATATGACGTTCCGGCGGCCCCATGCGGACGGATCCTCCAGATCGCGGTATTTCGCATGCCACGTGTCGATGAAGTCTGCGAAAGGCTCGCTGAATCCCTTTGCCCCGCCGCATCCGAACGCCAGACGAAACGCCTCCCGGAAGACCTCCTTCGCCTCCTCCGACTCGAGCATCATGATCTCCCCCACAAGGCGTGTGCGCTCCACGGGGCTGCGGAAGTCGCTTATCACCGTCACCTCACCCTCCAGTCCAAGCTCAAGAGGAATCATGCGCACTATGCGCATGAGAAAGCTGTCAAGAGTGCCGATCTGCGAAAGATGCTGCCGCGCAATCACATTGCGCAGCATCGCGCGGAAATCCGAGACTGAAAGGCTGCGTCCTACACGCAAGCCCTCCTCGGCGGCGGTGCGCTGATCTGAGGCCGCGCGCGCGAGCCGCTCTATGAAGCTGTTGAATATCTCCCCTGCTGCCATCCTGGAGAACGTGAGCGCGACGATCCGCTCTGGCCCAACGCCGCCGAAGATGAGCTGCAGAAGACGCGTGACAAGCGTGAACGTCTTGCCCGTACCTGCGGAAGCCTCAATAACCGTGAGAGGAGGAAGGTTCATTCCGCCACCTCCCCATGATGCATGCGCGATTGCTGGTCCGCTATCCACGCCGGATCGATTCCCTTGTCTGGCGGTCCCCACACAAGCGGGCCATAGACCTTCATCCAGTCCGTGTCCTGCGGCGGATAGAAGATGCCCTTCGCCATGTTTGTGAGCAGCTCAACCACATTGGTCTCGGCGTCGGCCTGTCCGCCCTCATGGAATGCGTGCTGCTCGTCGAACATCACATCCTCCGCGCGCTCCGCAAGCACGCAGTAGAACGCCTTTGCCGTATGCGCCTTGTCCTTATCGTAGAGGCCTGACGCCTCGACCATCGCGCGGTATATCGGAAGCTGCAGGCTCCTGTTTTTCGAAACGTCCGCGCGGTTCCATGTTTTGTAGTCTATGATGGCGAGCTCGCCCGTGCGTTCATGCTCGTCGATGCGGTCCACCTTGCCGCGCAGCAGCGTTGGACACTGCTTTATCCGGCAGCTCAGCGACTGCTCCGATGCGATGATCCGCCATCCTTCCGTGCGTCGGCGTGCCTGATGCACCGCGAAGTTGCCGAGCCGCTCTATTGCGGCTTCGCCCTGCAGCTCTATGATTGCGGGGAGGTTTGCGCCGAACGCCTTGAGCTGGTGGCGCACCGCATCCGCGAGGAAATCTGCGATTTCATCTGCGTCCGTTGAGTCCTTCACGCCGCTCTTGCCGAACTCGTCCAGCGCCGCATGGCAAAGCGTGCCGAACGCAAGGTTGTCCAGCTCCTGGTTGCGGTCGTCCGCATGCTCTCCGAACACCTCCTGAAGATAGAACGAGAATGGACATTTTAGATACTGGTCGAGCGCGGTCGGCGAAATCCTTTCGCGGAAAACGACGCCCGGCGGCGGAATCGGCAGCGCGAGTCGCCAGGCTGGCGGCAGCTCCTTTGGAGGTGCGCCCTCGTTTCCCTTTGTCACGGCATATAGCCGCAGCGCCACTCCTGGAAGGTCGTCATCGCAGATTCCGTTGAAGAGGATGCGGGATGGCTTCATAACGTTCCTGTCTCCCGCTATCTGATGCAGATGCACCGTCACCGCACCGGGCCGGCGGCAGGCGACAGCCTCGGCGAATATGAACGAATCGCGCAGCGCGCGTTTCGCGTTCGTGGTGAGTCCGAGCGCCTCGCGCAGGGAGTCTGGCACGAATGGATGGCCGACCACGTTCTCCGGCACGCATCCCTCATTGAACCCGGCTATGACCAGTTCATCCTCTGCGCACCACGGAATCTCCAGCCACCCGTTCGTCGCCAGGACGTTCGGCGCAAGCGGCTCCAACATGTACGACGCGCGCTTCAGGAGCTGTCCGAAGAGGGTGGCGCGCATCCGTTCCGGTATGAGCTCGCTTGCGCAGGCCTCACGCAGTTCGCGCACCGTCTCGGCCGCAGCTATCAGCTCGCGGTCGGACGGGTTTCGCTCATCAAGCGACACGCCGGCGAACAGCTTGCGCAGAAACGTGAACGGGGCGGATATCTCACTGCGGATGGCCTCCGCCAGCCTCACCAGCCCAGCCGATGCCGCACGCGCATCCTCGCCCCAGGCAGTCTGGGCCTCAGCGGCGGCCCCTCGGATCACCTCGTCTATCGTGCGTGGAAGGTGCGCGTTCTGCACGGCGTCAAGCGCGCCGACATACCGTGCGATATCCGCCCTGCTTACGCCAAGGGCATCCGCCGCCCAGCGGGCGACGTCTCCCGATCGCGCAAATGTCGAAAAGGTCTCGTAGTCGCCATTCCGCTCCAGCTGCAGTATGCAGGCCAGGATCCGTCCGAGCGGCGACGTGGCAAGCGCCGTCCTGGCCGGGTTGCGCAGAGCCAGCTCGTCTTCGGCGAAGTGGTTCTGGAACGCCCCCTCCAGCTCGGGGTACATCTCCGCATCGCACACTGCCAGCGCAGGCAAAGCTTCCGTGTCGCCAACCGCACGGAAATGCCGCGCGATGTCGTCGGCCTCCACGACCGCCGTCGGCGCCGGCATGATCGCGGACGGCTTAAGCGCCGCCGAGAACGGCACCTTGGGTCTGCCCCATTCGTCGAACATCGCAGCCGATGAAGTCTCGGCGTGGATAAGCAGAGAAACCGGCTGGCGCGAGTGTTCAAGATAGGATATGAACGCACCCTGGATATCGACCGCAGCCGGAAGAACAATCTCCTCGATGCCCACCTCGCTGCACCCGGTCTCGGCTGCCTTGCGCCGGGACTGGACGCGCGCAGTAGCGCCGTGCCGGGCGAGGATGGAGATGAACGCCTCCTCGATATGCGCCAGCTCCTCCCAGCGTTCCGCATCGAATGCGCTTTTCACCTCACACATCATCATGGCGTTCTCGCCAAGGATGGACAAGACGTCCAGCAGTGCGCGCGACATCTCCAGCGCCCATTCGACACCGCGCTCCGCCGGCGCCTTTGGGAACAGGTTCGGATATTCGGAAAGGTCGGCGGCGGAAAGCGCCTGCGCCATAGCGGCCAACTCCTCCGCCTCCGTGGCGATGCGCATTCCCCTCGCCTGCAGGACCGTGCTCTGCATCACGGTCAGCGGCGGCAGCATGCCGCCCCAGCCGACAGCCGCAGCGCGCCGTGCCAGCGTCAACCGCAGGCTGCGGCCGCTCTGTGCCGTCGGCACCACAACCATCAGGTGTGCAAGCGACCGTGCGCCGGATGCATCGGTGCGCACACGTTGGCAGAGCCAGTCGGCGACCTCATCAACAAGCTTGCGTTCAGGATTGAGGTGGTATGTTGTGCGCGTCATCGTCTTCAGCCCTGCAGCGCGCTCGAACTGCGCTTCTCCGATGTGTTGGCGAGCTTGGCCAGCGCACGCGCCGGAACGAGTATGCTTTGCGCGCCCTCCTCGCCGCCAAGCTTGCGCATCGCCTCGTGGTACTGACGCTGCGCGTCATCGAGCGCCCGTCCTATTTTCTCCAGCGCGACGTACGCCTGGTCCATGCGCGACAGTATCTGCTCCGCGCGCTTGGCGATATCCTGGTTGTTGCGGTCCACCTTCAGCCGGTCGAGCCCCAGCTTGAAAAGCGTGAGATACCCGAAAAGCATCTGCGGTGATGCAAGCGCCACGCCCTGCGAGTTGGCGAACGTCCCGATATCCGGATCGGCGGTTAGGGCAGCGGCATATGTCGCCTCGCTCGGCATCGCCATGATCACGACAGGGGCGTATTCGGTATCGGCGTCGTTCTCCTTGAGCTTCTGCGGGTAGCGTTTCCCGGCCAGGCCAGCGATCTGCATGCGGACGCTCTTGGCGTGCTCCTTCATCTTCGCCGCCGCCACGTCATGCCGGCCTTCGTCGGCTGCCTGCACGCCGGCGAGGAATGCCTCTATGTTGACCTTTGAATCGATCACCACCTTCCTGTGGGTGCCGTCGGACACGATGAAGTCCGGCACTCCTGCCTTGTGCGCGCCTTCCTGCTCCTTGAAGTCGTCGGGGGACTTTAGGCCTGCGCGCTCCAGCACGTTGCGCACAATTCCCTCTCCCCAGTTCCCCTGTATCTTGTTGCCGCCCTTGAGGGCCGCCATGAAGTCCTCAGCCTGCCTGCCGAGACTGGCTGCGTTCCGGCCAACCTCGTCAAGCTTTGCCGTCAGCTCGCCACCGAGCCTTATGTTTGCGTCCATTGTCGACGCCGCAGCCTTCTTGAAGTCATCGATGTTCTGCCTGAGGGAATCGAAGAGCGGCTTCACGTCCCTTGCGTTCTTCGCCGAAAGGTCGTTGGCCTTCTCCTCCAGCTTCTCCGCCGCCAGCGCCGCAAACTCGCTGCGCAGCCTATCCGCGCTGGCCTTGTGCCAGAACACTGTGACCACCACGAACGCTAACGCCAATGTCACCACCAGCGCCGCCAACACCACTGTTGCCGTCATCTATTCCTCTCCATCTGCACACACCTTATCCAAACGTCCAAGATTATATCATATCCAGCGCCATCTTTGATTGCGGCTACACCATGGAATTGCCCGATTGTGGTACAATATGCCGCATGCGGATGTTAATGAGGACGCAAAAGATGAGACAGCAGTATGCGAAAGCCCCAAAAGGCAGTGACAACTCGGCCCCGTTTGTGTTGGCGGCCGTTTTCGGCATCGTCGCGTGCGTGGCGGCGGCGCTGTTCATGGCCACTGATTCTGGCGTGTGCCTGGCCCCAAAAAACGCCGTCGGCTCAATGAATGAACCATGTAAGCACGTCGAACTTGATGATAAGGATGGATACGACAATGAGAATTCCCATGAACACATAAAGCGTCATATCACCTGGTTGAAAATCATGCGGGTCTGAATTCATGGAAATATTATATCATGGCTGAAGAAAAAATTAAACTGAATTTTGGCCTGGCCTATCCCCATTCTGAAAAATGGCTGGTGAGGCGAACCCACGCCGGGCAGCTGCGCACTCGCCTCGGCTCACGGGGGCTTCCGCAGGCCACCGTTTGGGGCCTGCTCAAAAACGCCTGTTCCACCTGGCAAGATTCTTTCTCCCCGTCGTACGGCCCGTCCAGATCGACCAACCATTGTCGCCCTACGTCGCGGAGAGCAGCAGCGTGAGGGCGTGTTCGACAGCCGCCGCGCGAACGGCCGCGCGGTCTCCCGGGAATACGCGGCTCTCCGTGGATACGCCTACCACCGTGGCCAACCCGAACCACACAAGTCCAACGGGCTTTTCCGCGCTCCCTCCGCCAGGCCCGGCGATTCCGGTGAGCGACACCGCAAGATCGGTCTTCATCAAACGCCGCGCACCGGCCGCCATCGCCGCCGCACATTCCGCAGATACCGCTCCACGCCTCTCAAGCACATCCTCCGGCACGCCAAGCACGTCCCGCTTGACAGAATTGTCGTAGCTGATTACGCCACCCCAGAACACGGCGCTTGACCCTGCGACGCCTGTTATTGCGCTGCCGACTCCGCCGCCGGTGCACGACTCAGCCGTCGCACAGGTCATCCCCTTCTCCGTCAGCCTTTGCACTAGTCTTTCCGCCATGGTCATGGCACTTCCTCCTTCGGCCATCTCAACGGTCCTCTTCCGCGTATTTAAGCCACCCTCGCACGGTGTTCTCCGCGCGGCCGAGACGGTTCGCGATCTCCCGCATCGAGTGGCCCCGGTAGCGCTCGGCGATCTTGCGCACATGTCGGGCGATTACAATGTCCAGGGATTCCACGTCGTCCGGCGGCTCCTCCGCCGGCAGACGGTGAAGACCGCGATTGTTGCGCCGCCAGCTTTCGACCAACTCGGTGAAATCCGACTGCTTCACAATCCGCGCCAGCAGCAGCATGTTCTCAAGCTCGCGCGCGTTTCCCGGAAAGTCATACTGCATGAGAGCCTCTCGCTGTTCGGCGCTCAACATGGCTCCCGTCTCGCGATACCATATCGCCTGCGCTATCTCCGGAATGTCTTCCGGCCGTTCGGCCAGAGCCTTCATGCGTATCTGGAGCACGTTCAGGCGATAGTAGAGATCCTCGCGGAAACGCCCTTCGTTGACGAGCTGCACAAGATCCTTGTTGGTCGCGGTGATCACGCGCACGTTCTGGACCTTGCGGGGCAGCGATTCGCCGACTTTGAGGTAGTCGCCGTCCTGAAGCACACGCAGCAGCTGCCCTTGCATCTCGAGATCCAGCTCCGCGACCTCGTCGAGGAACAGCGTGCCATCCGCGGCGGCCTCGAAAAGTCCTGGGGCGTCTCGCGAATCGGTATACGCCCCTCTCACGCTTCCGAACAGCTTGCTTTCGAAGAGGCTTGCCGTTGTGCACGCGCAGTTGAAGGAGAGGAATGCGCCGTCTGCCCTGGCAGACTTCCTGTGAATCATCTGCGCCACCGTCTCCTTGCCGGTGCCGCTCGGGCCGGTAATGAGCACGCGCGCCTCAGGGTCGTCGCATTTGGCGGCCAAATCCGCCAGACGGCGCACCTCGGCCATGTGAGTGCTGGTACCGTTGAGCACGCGCCCGCCCCACTTGTCGCAGTAGGTGACGATGGCGGCGAGTCCCGATGCGATGTTGGCGTACTCCACCCCGCTTGCGAGGCTGAATATCGCCTGCGGGTAGTAGCCCATTTCACGGTCGTTCTTGTGCTTCCAGTCGGCGGCCGCAAAGAGCCTGCGGTAAAGCGCCTCTTCGGATCCAGCCCTCGCATCGCCCGCCGCATAGCGCCGGAAGGCCGCCACGTCATGCGCCGAAACATGGCGCGGGAACGCCATCCGCACGGCGGCGAACAAGTCGCCATGCGAAACCACCACCCGGTCAAACACCGAACCGCCATCCCGCGTGGCGAAGTCCACCGCAAACTCCTGCGGAATCGCGCATGCGCTGATCCACCAGACCTTTACGCCAACAGACCTGAGCCTGGCAAGTTCGGCGGACGTTTCCTTCGGCGCGTACCCCAACCCAACGCCGAGCACGTACACCTCCGCGCATGTCGTCTCGCATCTCCTCAGGGCGGCAGGAAGCCCCCGCTGCGACACTCCCTCCACCTCCGCCATGCACTTGAACGCACATCGAAGCATCATCGCCGCCGCAGGCGCGTAATCCGGTCTGCCCCACCCAGTCATGATGATCCGCTTTGCCATGTTGCCATCCTCCTATGTTCTGCCCGCGTCTACCCTAACCGCCAAATCCGGTGCGCCGGTATATTTTCCCGAGCGCATCGTCAAGCCTCGTTTCACCCTTCCATAGCGGCAGCGCAGAGGCAATCGCCCCTTCCGGAAGCGGCAGTCCGCGCAACCGCAGAAGCAGCGCAGGCTCGCGGACGAGCACGTCCCCAAGCTGATACAGCACGGCGGCTATGTGCTTGCATGGCTTGGACCAGTCGGGGCAGCTGCACCAGAACCGATCCGCGCCTGGTGTCGGATACGGAGAGCGGCCGGCCTTCGAAAACATCTCCTCCAGGCTCGACGGCATCTCGCCGGCAAGAATCCTTCCCATTGACATCAGATCAAGCCCTCCGTCATCTGGTGGTGTGAACTGCTCAAAGTCGATCTTCACGGTGTACGGTTCCGGGCGCGCGCCGAGCACCTTGGCCTCGACATGCCCCCCGTCAACCTCAAGCATGGTCACCTGCCCCTGTTCGGCATACACCCTGCCGCGCCCCGCGCGCGCTCCCAGGCGCATCTCCTCGATCGCCTGCAGCCAACGCTTCACCCACCATGCGCCTCTTGGAAGCGCGCGCAGGCTCTGGGCGCGGAAACCGTTCCCGTGCCGTGGCACTCTCGGAGGATAGCGTTTCTTGCTCATCGTCAGAACAGTCTCACAAGGATCATGTACAGCGTCGTCCCAACGGAGATGGAGAGCATTGGAACCCTCCACCGCCAATGGAGCGCAACGGTCGCCACACCCGCAACGACCTCCGCAAGCATCCCAAGATGCTCCCGGGGCGGTCGCTCGCTCACGTAGCCAGCATAGCAATAGATGACCAGCACGGCTATCGCCGCAGGCGAAAGCACACGACCGATGTAGGACACGATCTTCGGTGGTTCGCCGCGTCCGCCGAAGATCAGGAACGGCAAGGCCCTGATAAGCCATGAGAGCGCTCCGACGAAAACCACCACTGCGACGAGATAGAGCGTCTTGGAATCCGTCATTCAGCCTCCCTTCCGGGCCGCTCGATGCGTCCGCGCAGCAGAAGAAGGGCCGCCACAAGCAGCGCCATCGTAGGAATCAGCATCTCGGCTCGCGCTTTTGCCGCGCCGAGAAACGCCGCCAGCGCGACGAAGACGGCAACCGCCGCTGCACCGCCAACGACTGCCGGGATCCGGTTTGCGCATTCACGGCACTGGTCGGTCAGAATCACCAGGAAAAGCGCGGTCATCGCAAAGCCGATTCCGTCGGACGGAAATGGCAGGGCGGAGCCCACAAACGCGCCCGCCGTGACGCCCACCACCCAGTACAGGTGGTCCAGAGCCGTAAGATAGAGGCAGTAGCGCTGCTTCTCCGGAGGTCGCAACCGACACGCCACCTCAAGCGCATACGTCTCATCCGTGATGCCGGCGATCAGGTACAGGCGAGTCCAAAGACGCGTACCCCTGAACGTCTCCAGCAGGGACAGCCCATACAGTGAGTAGCGCAGGTTCACGCAGAGCACGACGAACAGAACGCCGCCAAGCGCAAGCGACGACCGCACCCAATCGACGAACAGGTACTGGAGTGGCCCCGATATGAATGTCGCGCTAGACACCGCCGCCCAAAACGCCGAGTTGGCTATGCCGCCATGAACGGACAGCAGCACGCCTGCCGCAAATCCCATCGTGCCGTATCCGGCCATGACGGGAATCGAATCGGAAAACGCGCGCCTGAATACAGACGGCGCACTGAATGTCGCGGAACCGTTCATTTTTCCATGAACGGATTGGTTGCGACCTCCTGACCGATGGTGGTGGAGGCACCATGGCCTGGCACAACCTCCGTCTCGGGCGGCAACTCGGCGAGGGTGGCGAGAGAACGACGCATGGCGGCCATACTGCCGCCGGGAAAATCCGTGCGTCCGCATGAACCGGCGAAAAGCGTATCTCCTGAGAGCAGCAGGGAACCGAACTTGAGACACACGCTGCCGGGCGTATGACCGGGCGTCTCCAGCACCTCAAATTCAAGACCCGGAAACTCGTTCGCCGCATCGCGGATGTCAAGGAGAGACGGCGGCTTTCCGATAGGCGGATAGTCGGGCGGATACTGGTTCATCGGATGTCCGAACATCGGAGCGTCTGACGGATGCGCATACACCGGCAGCCCAGGGAACTTCGCAATGATGCCGGGTATGCCGCCGATGTGGTCGAAGTGGCCGTGCGTGAGCAGGATCGCCTTTGGCGTGAGCGCACGCTCGGTCAGGAACGCAAGAATATCGGCCGCGTCCTGTCCCGGATCGACTATGAGACATCCATCGTCATTCCAGACGACGATGCAGTTTGCGGCATATGTGCCGACGGGGATGATCTGCCTTGACAACATCTTCATAAACTCTAATCCATTTCCTGTATGCCGCGAATTATAGCACACTCCCTGCCTAACGCGCGCATCAAAAAGCGGGCGGCGTTCTAAGAGCTATCCGCCCAGGCCGCATGGCAGGGCGCATTGCCCCAACGCAAGCGCGCGACGCAATGCGAAAATGCTACAAGCGGTCGAGCATCCACGCCGCGACTGGGGAATCGGTGCCGGTGGCGCGCACTTCGTCGATGAGAGGACGTATGGCATCCTTCATGCCCCGCCCTTCGTATATTTTCGAGAGGTAGTCGAGAATTCCGCAGAAAGCCTCGGCCTCGTGCGGAGAAAGCGCCGAAAGGTCTCCTCCGCACTTCCTCTTGCCCATGCTCCGCGCCGCCTCAAGGAGCCGCTCGGCCTCCGCGACGTCCCCCTTTCCACCGGCATAGACAAACCGCGCCTCCGTCCAGGCGATCTCAAGGCTTTCCGGGTTCTTCGCCTTGGCCTCGTCAAGTATCTGGCGCGCAAGGTCACGATCCTTCATCTCGTTGTTCGCGACGTACCATGCCGTAGTCCATGCGTCGATGTTGTGAGGATCCGCCTTGACCGAAGCCCAGAACCACGGCAACAGCTCCACCGACTTCTTTCCGTCGAGATGCACATGCCTTTCCGGCGCACGCACCCTTCGGTTTATCCACAGCCACGGATCGGCGGGGGCGGAAGGTTCGCCGCCGTGATGATGTTCGCAGTGTCCGTCATGCTCCTCATGCCCTTCGTGGTCACGCGCACCCTTCCACCGGGAGCACTCCATGTCAATGCCGCCATGGAAGTAGCTGTCGGCCTTCTGTACCATTGCCGCGCTGAGGACAGCTTTCGCGTCGGCGAACGCAACGGAGAGCGCATCATCGCCCTGAACCATCTGCGGCATGCGCTCCGGCGCGAAACGCGCAATGGCGAACGCCATCATAACAGCAAGGGCGAGGCATGGAACAAGGTAGCGCATCAAAACCGCTTCCGCTTTAGGATGAGCCATGCGAACACGAGGCAAACGCCAGCGTACGCCACCGCATACGCCAGGACTGCGGCAAAGACGACCGCGTCCACCCCACCCCAACCGTGAATGAGCCTCTGGCGCATGTCGAAGAACTCAACATGAGGACCGAGCGCATATGCCAGGCGCACAAGCCACGAAAGCGGCGCAGACACGGCGTCCGCATAGTCCGGAAGTCGCCGCCCGAAAAAGAACATCGCCGTAAGCGCAGTCGCGGAAAGCGTAAGGTTGGCAGACGGAGTGACAACGAGAGAACCGGCCAGAGCCAGAGCCACAGCCAGCGCGACAAACGCCAGATGGAACACAAAGCCCTGCAAGACCTCCATGGAAAGCGAACCGCCGCGCAACAGGCTGCATCCCACGAAAAGCAGATAGAATATCGCGAGAGCCGAGGCGGAGGCCGCTACAGCGCCAAGGTACTTGCCCGCCAGCAGCGCGCCGCGCGATATTGGCTTGGCGAGGAGCGGATAGATCGTTCGGCTCTCGAACTCCGGCGGGAACAGGCGCGCGCCGGTGCCGAGAGAGATGAACAGCGAAAAGGCCCATATCAGCAGGAGCGCCGCCTCATCAAGGTACCTGGATGCGCCTGCCGCGCCAAACGGAGACGAGAGCGACAGCGGCACCATCAGCGCAAGCGCGAGAATCACAAGCGCCAGCACGTCGTTCCGCCGCCACAGCTCCATGAAAGAGAGCCTGACAAGCGCTTTAATCTGCCGGATAAGGGTTTTCATGCAGCGCCTCCCTTCGAGAGCACGTCAAGGAACAGACGCTCAAGATTCCTTTCGCCGTTCCCTGCGAGCTGACGCACCGGCCCCTGATAGACGGCCCGTCCACCCTTCATGATGGCGACAGTGTCGCAGAGAAGCTCCGTTTCGCCAAGCTCATGCGACGAGAAGAATATGGTCTTCCCCTGTTCGCGCAGTCTGCGCATCAGGTCCCGGAAATGGATGCGGGCGAGGGGATCGAGTCCGGTGAACGGCTCGTCCAGCACAAGAAGGTCTGGGTCGTTGAGAAGCGCCTGCGCGATTCCTGCGCGCTGAAGCATCCCTTTCGAATATGTTTTGAGCGGACGCTTTGCGGCATCGGCAAGACCCACGGTTTCGAGCAGTTCGCCTGCGCGCGCACGCACCGTCCGCCCATCCATTCCGCACAGTCCGCCGTAGAACGACAGCAACTCGCGCGCATTGAGGTATGGATAGTAGTAGGCGATCTCCGGCATGTACCCGATCTTCGCCCTTACCGCGGAATCCGCCGGATCGCCGCCCAAAACCGAGATGCACCCCGAGCTTGGCCGCACCAGGCCGATAATCATCTTGATCGTAGTCGTCTTGCCAGCCCCGTTCGCACCGAGGAACCCCATGATCTCGCCGCGTCCAAGCGCAAGCGTAAGGTCCGCAACGGCGGATACGCCGCCGAAACTGCGCGACACGTGCTCGATTCTCATCACTTCATCCATAGGCCGCATTATACCATTAAATGCTCATTGATAGAACCAGTAGGCGAAAGCCGCGTGTTCGCCAAGGAACGAAATCCTCGCTGGGGAGCGCCTGATGAACCGCCCGGGCACCGCAAACGATGCATCGGCGAAATCGCCTTCCGCCACCGCAAACGACACTTCGCCGGCATCCTCGCCGTCAACCAGCACGCGTAGACGCATCGGGCTTTTCAGCGTAAAGTCGCTGCGGGGACAGCCAAGCTCGGTGTTGACGGCGGCGGTGCACTTCAGCGTCGTGCGCATGACCACATGCACGTCGCGGCCCGGCTCAAGCGGCAGCGTCATCGCATCGCCGCCGAGAAGGAATCGCCCACCCTCGACGATGTTCGTGCCGTTCAGCGAACCTACGGCGTGTATCGGCGAAAAGAGCGGATGGTCATCCTTCGTCAGCGCTTCGTAGCCGCAAGCCAGCTCGTCCCTGACGTATGCGACATCCACTCTCGCTACCAGCCGGCGGCTGGCGGACGGCGATTGGCAATATGGCACAAGCGCGGCATCGTAAGCTCTCCAGTCAGCCCTGCGCAGCTCGAATCCTGGAAATCCCGCAAGCACAACCTCGCCGGCCATGACATCGGGCTTGCCGCAGTATATCGAGTCGCGGTCTGAAGCCTTGCAGAACCAGTAGCCGAAACGCACGCCTGGCTCGTTCTTGAGCGTCTCGATCTTCGCCGCAAGATGAGGCCCCATGAATTCCGGACTGTAGATGCCCGACAGGTGCGCAAGGCGGCGGTTCGAGAGCGCATAGGCAATCCCCGAATCGCCCCATGTGCCCACTGACGCCCCTTCCGGCATTTCGGCCTCGCAGCGCGCCGCAAAGGCGCGGGACGCATCCGCCCCTGCGGACGAATGGCGGAATATGCCGATGAACACAACCGCCATCACCAACGAAAATCCGGCCAACGCCGCGCCGGGGAGCATACGCGCCGCGCCAGGCGCAAGCCTGGCGGCTACGGAATCGGCCCCGTACGCCATGTAAAAGATGAGAACCGGCATTATCCACACGAGATAACGGTCGAGATTGGTGTTCTGCCAGCCGCTCGTCGCAACCGTGGCAACGCCGCCGGCCATCGCGATATACCACGCGAGCTCACGCCACGAGACGTTCCGCCAGCCACGCGCGAAGATGCCGATCCACATGAACGCCGCCCCCACAAGCGGAAGGAAAAAGAAGTCGCGCGGAGCGTTCTGAGGGATACCGAGCAGATATGCCTTGACTATGCGCATGAGGTCGATTGCCGATGCGTAGACGGCCGACGAGAATGAGAGATTGCTGAAATGCCCCTTGTTGGCGACAGACGAGAACTGGCATGCACCCGTGAGCGCGAAGTTCAGCGCGAACACTCCGGCAACCGACAAGAGCGCCGCCAGCGCGACAAGGGCATCCGCGCCAAAACGCCGCCTGCGCCACGCGTCGAGCGCGCATAACGCACCATAGGCAAATACAACGATCATCCCTTCAGGTCTCACCCACGGAGATAGAAGGAGAAGCGGCGCGTAAATCCCCATGCGCCCGGTGTAGAGTCCATACGCGAGCCATGCGCTCACCGCCATCCATAGCCCGATGTCGCTCTGGGCGAGCGAACAGTACGCGAAAGGCCCGAACGTGGAAAGGAGCGCGACCGAGACGATGCGCGCGGCGGGTCGGCCGGAAAAAGCGCGGCATGCAATCGCCCCCCACCCCAGAACGAACAGAAGGTAGAACGCCGCGTTTAGCGCAAAGCCGGCGGTCAGAAGTCCGTCACCCCTGCTGCCGAGAAAGTACGGCACGGCAAGTATGAATGGATAGATGACGGACGTGGTGCCGGTCGATGCGGCGGTGCCGGCGGAATACGAGAACGGCGCACCTTCCGCGATGCGGCGCGCGGCCTGGCAGTAGAGGAGCGTATCCGGCTGAGCTATCGCCATCGCGCCGTCGCCGCGCACCGTCGCCCCGGCCAGATAATAGCAGGCAGCCTGAATAAAAGCAACGCAACCTGCCACGATGAGCAGGTTGCGCCGTTTCTTTCCCTCTACGGACAGCATTAGCCGCCTTCGCCGCCAGACGTCGCGGCACGGTTGAGGGAGTGCCAGGTGGAGGTGTCGTTGGCATCCGTCTGCGAATAGGAGCAGGTCGGATCGGTGGTCGCATCGCCAATCGTGTAGCTGATCGTGTTGTCAGCCGGGCAATGCGGCTCGACCTTGATGAGCGCCGTCGCACCATAGATGTTGGACGAATCGGGCGTCTTTCCAGCCATGAGCACCTGCTCCTTGGCCGTCTGTATCTGCTTGAGGTTCGACACGCAGGCGGTCGCCTGGGACGAACGGCGGTATTTGAGGAAGTTCGGGATCGCAACCGCAGCCAGGATGGCGATAATCGCGACCACGATCATGATCTCAACGAGGGTAAAACCCATCTTCATTTTCTTCATGGTAGTGTTCCTTTTCCTTTTGTAGTCGCAATCGGCACCATGCCGGTCGCTGAAATCTGTGAAGCATATCGCGTGCCAAAAATCAGCATCTTCAACTTTTCCTTGCTTTTGGCACATACTGTTCAAGTTTGGCCATTTGTGGCAGGGGGAAACGCTGGCGCTTTTTTCGCAGACATGCAAAACGCCTTTCTCATTCCTGCGAATCTTCGGGCTTGTCGTCCGATAGTTTGCGGTATAGGGTGGAGAGGTTTACCTTGAGCGCCTCCGCCGCCTTTTCCTTGTCCCCGCCGGTCGAAAACAGTATCTGCTCTATGTACTCCTTCTCCTTGCGTTTCAGGAAGCTCTTCAACGAGGCGTTATCTCCAGAAGACGAAGCGGATGCGCCCGGTTTCCTGAAATGATCCACAATCTTCTGCGGCAGCAGGTCAACGGTGATGTCCCCCTGCTGCAGGAACGTGATTGCGTGGCGAATCGCGTTCTCAAGCTCCCGTACATTCCCGGGCCAATCGTAAATTTCAAGGGCTTTTGCGGCCTCCGGCGTAATCGCGGGGAACGACTTGGCGTCCTTCATCTCCTCCCGAACGAAGTGCCTGGCGAGGGGGATGATGTCCTCCGGACGCTTTCTCAGCGGCGGGATGTCGAGCGTTATCACGGCGAAGCGGTAGTACAGATCGCTGCGGAAAGTGCCCTTCACGACGGCTTCCTCAAGGTTCGAGTTGGCGGCGGCGATCACGCGCACGTCAACCGGTATATCCTTTGTGCCGCCCACACGACGGATTTCCCGCTCCTGCAGCACGCGGAGCAGCTTACCCTGCAGTATTAGAGGCATGGACGATATCTCGTCCAGGAACAGAGTGCCGCCATCGGCCACCTCGAATAGCCCCGCCTTGTCGGAAAGGGCCCCTGTGAAACTGCCCTTCACATGGCCGAACATTTCGCTTTCCAGCAGATTTTCCGGTATAGCGGCGCAGTTTACCGCCACCCAAGGCTTGTTCTTGCGAGTGGAGTTGCGGTGGATCGTGCGCGCGATCACCTCCTTGCCGGTGCCGGATTCGCCGTTGATCAACACGGTCGCCGCCGTGGGCGCGACCTTCTGTATGGTGTCGCAAACCGCCACCATCGACGGCGAATGGGCGATAAGACCGTCAAAACGGGCCTGAACCGGCGCAGAAGCCTCCGGAACAGCCGCATGGCTGCTCGCTCCGGACATCTTCTCCTCCGCCCGCTTCAGGCAGGCAATCATGTCGTCAACCTTGAACGGTTTCGTCAGATAGTCGAAAATCCCGCTTTTCATCGCCTCCACAGCCGTTTCCACGGTCGCATAGGCGGTAAGGAGGATAACGGGCATGTCTGGGGCGATTTCCTTTATCTCCTTGAAAAGCGTCATGCCATCCATGGGAGACATCCGCAGATCGGTGATGGTGATATCGATTTCACCCCGCCGCACGATATCCAGCGCAGACGCACCGTCACGCGCACTCTCCACCTCGTAGCCATTTGCCTTGAGAAGGCTCTGGAGCAGCAGCAGAATGCGCGGTTCGTCGTCAACGATAAGGATTCTTGACATATGGACGCGGATTATACAACAGTTGCCCGCCATTTTCAAGTGAATGCACCATGGAAATCCATATCCGGGACTGAAGTTCCGTCTGCCCACGGGCAAACGGTCGTCAGACCTAGGTCAAACGGTCGTCCGCCCACGGGCAAATTGCCGCCGCGCCTTACCGGCCTCCACTCTTTGGCATGGAAACTGCTAATAGACCTGATGGTGAAGATTCAACTGACAAGATCAAAGACAATCGAAATCGGATTTGGCGGCAAAGGCAAGAGTGCCTCGAATTCGAAGGTCGATATGACTGGCGTGGAGCTGTTTTCCGGCGAAAGCCGGGGCGCGCCGGCGGTTCGGCTTGTGCACAAGAAGGACGGCTGGCACATCCTCGCCGCAGGATTCGTGCCGCCGCCAAACGGAGACCTGCCCCAGCGCTGGGAGGATACGCCGCACCAGCCCGTGTGGGAACTGCCGAGGAACTTCCAGTCCCCCTCCGCCGCGATCGCCGTCAATTCCGGCATGAGCTCGTTCAGTCAGGCCTCGGCAGAGGCCATCCTGCGTGAGATGTCCCAGGGGCTTGGAGATTCCAGGCCAAAGCCGCATACCGCGATCTCTCCGCGACTGAGCCTCAAGCCGCAGGCAAAGGCGGAAGAGCCTCAGAAGCCCGCGCCAATCGGCCGGAAGTCCACGCTTCCGCCGCCCGGAACCCCAGTCTCCGAAAACGGGCGGCGATTCTCGATGCGCCCCCTCGCCGAGGAAGGCTTCCACCTTGCGGCGTCGCTGCCGGAGTTCCAGGCGCTGTGGCTCGGCCGGCTACTGCCGGAGGGGCGCCGCCCTACGGCGGCTTCCATACAGCTGGCGGAATCCGCCCTGATGGCAAGTCCACTGCTGCATCCAGCGTTCGCCGAGACGAAAGGCAACATGCTTGCGATATTCGTCCGGAGGGACGCGATCTACTTCGCAGGGTACAGGAAAGGCGAGCCGGTGCTTTGGCGCCGCTGCCCGGGAGTAAAGGGATATGACGCCATGCGCAACGCGATCGGCAAGGCTCTGGGCGTGGAGGAGGAGCTTATCAACGACGTGCTGGAGGATGCCCTCGTGGATCCCCGCCCTGCGCTCGAGCCGTTCCTGCACCCGGTGCTGCATCAGCTCGACCTCGCCAGGGCCTATCTCGCCGGCAAACATTCGATGGATACGGGCAAGGCCCTCCTGATGGGGCTTCCGTACGGCGCAAGCCACTGGTGCCACATGGCGGAGGAGTCTGTGAAGATGAAGCTCGTTCCGGGGCATCCGTTCGACGGCATCACGCTCGCCAAAGGCGTGGACGCCTCGCTGGCGCACCTGCATCTCGTGGCGCTCGGAGCCGCCATAGCGGCGGCGGAGGTGGAGACATGAAAAGCGCCTCATTTCACCTTAACCTGCTGAAGGACACCGAACGCCTGTCATCCTCCCCTGTGCGGCTGCGCGTGATGCTGCCCGTCGTTGCGCTCTTCGCCTGCATCGGCATGGGGCTATGGTGGGCGATACTGTTCACCCAGCTGCTGATGGTCAGGGCGGAGGCTCAGGATATAGATGAAGACGTGAAAGCCAAGTCCAAGGCCCACGCCGAGGCCATCAGCCGACAGGACCGGGTGCGCGAGATGCGCCAGCAGCTCGAACAGCTCACCTACTACCGCAACGGGGTGCGCGCAATAGGCAAGCCGCTGGCGAAGCTCGCCGAGATCATGCCGCTGAAGGTGCAGCTCACCGACCTGTCGTTCGCGCCGCCGCCGCTCGACCCTCCGCCAAAGCCGGGCCAGAAGATATCGCCGTTCGCCCCGATGACCAACGTAGAGACGCAGCGATTCGTCATCGCGGGGCGCACCACCAAGGAAACGCCCGTCGTCGCGCTCATGGAATCCCTCGATTCCGCCGAATTTGAACGCCTCATCACCCGCGAAAAGCGCGTGAAGTCCTTCCGGCAGGACGCCACCGCCGAAAAAGGCGGACGCCGCCTTCTCGCGTTCGAGGTGGAGTACACCATGCCCGAAAGGAGGTTCGCGAAATGAAGGGCGGACTCCACAGCATGGCACCAAACGCAAAGCGCGCGTTCCTCACCACCGTAGTCCTTGGCGTGGTCGCCACGGCGATATACCTCCTCGCCGTGGAGCCGGCCATAGCAGCCCTGTCTCGCGAACGCGCCAGACTCGAAGGCCTCAGGGACAGCCAGCGCCGCATGACCGCCGACCTCGGCAGCGCAGGCACGGTGCAGAAGACTCTGGAGGAGCTTGAGGCCGAGATGAAGCCGTTCGCCGCCGCAAGGCTCGATCCGCTGCTCGGCTCGTTCGCCATGCGCGCGAAATCAATGCTCGACCCACTCATCACCAGCGCCGGCCTCATGGATGTGGAGTTCAGCGAGGAGGCTGACCGCAAACTGCCCACACCCCTTCCAATGCCCAAGCAGCTCTACAAGCGCGCCGCCGTCCGGATCGCGGCACGCGGCAGCTACCAGGCCATCGTATCCTTCCTGCTCATGCTCGAAAAGGAGTTCCCGCTCGTCTCGCTCCAGGCATGCCAGATACAATCGCAGCAGAATCCGGCAAGGCAGTCCGTATCGATGATTCTCGAATGGCCCGCGAAAGGAGCGCAGTCACGCAAATGAACGCCATGCTCCCATTGCTTCTGGCGGCAGTTGCCGTGCGCAATCCGTTCTGGCCGATCGGCTACGAGGGCGTAAAGGAGGAGATATCCTCCGAACCGAAGGTCGAGATCCGCGCCCCTGCCGCCGAAACCGACGACACCGCGACCGCAGGCGCCGTGGCGCAGGCGGCCGAACAGGCCGCGCGCGCCGCGCAGATGGTCTCGCCACGCTCCTGGGCCGAGGCCAGAAAGACCCTCCGCATATCAGGCACCACCACGGTAACAGACGCCAAGGGGCGCAAGCGCCACAGCGCAATCATCAACGGCCTTACATACGGAGACGGCGATCTCATATCCATCAACCATGAGGGCCACAGGTTCACATGGCGCGTGCAGGGACTGACCGAAGGCGCTACGCTCAGGCTCATACGCCTACGCGCAAAGGACATCGACGATGACATGAAAGGAGATTCAGACAAATGAAGACCAACCTCGCAACCATGATCCTCGGCTTCGCAAGCCTTGCCGCAACAGCGGTTCCGCCTGCGGCGACGAATGCCGCGGCCGGCAAGGTCAGCTCTCCGGGTTCGACGCCCCCTCCGCCGCCAGCGGCAAACGCCGCCTCGGCAATTGCCGAGACGAACGCCGCCCCTGCGAAAGCCGACACCTTCATCCCAGCCCAGGAACCGCCGAAAAGCGCGCTCCAGCTGACGAACATCGACGACATCGACCTTGAGGACGATTCAGCCATCGCCGCCAAGAAGCCGACGGTCAAGGGCAACCTCGACAAGGGATTCATGTCGCTCGTCGATATCGAATGCGACGAGGCCACACTCGCCGACATTCTGCGGCAGTTCCGCAAGACGACAGGCGCAAACATCATCAGCGACGACTCCACAAATCTTCAGAAACGCGTTTCGGTGTCTCTCAAGAAGGTTCCGTGGCTCCAGGGCATGACCGCCATCCTCGGATCGCGGGGATTCCGCATCGAGGAGCATGACAACATCTACCGCGTGGTGGAGGATCTGCAGCTCGTGCCGGTATCGACACGCACATTCCCCCTCAACCACGCATCCGCAAAGGAGCTCGCCGACCTCTTCAACGCCACCTACGGGCGGAAGGACGCCGCAGGCAAAATCATCGGCCCGATCGCGACGAGCTTCAACGGGGCCAACGTGGTGGTGGTCACCGCAACCGACAAGATGCTCTCCGAATGCGAGACCATCATCAAGGCCGTGGACAGGGCGGTGGCCCAGATATACATTGAGGCGCGCTTCATCGAGCTGTCGAACGAGGCCATGCACAAGCTCGGCATGCAGTGGAACCAGCTCGAAAGCTGGGGAGCGTCCGTGCGCAACCTCTCCGCCGGCATGGAGTACAACAATGGCCGTTCCGCGAACTACGGCACAAGGCTCACAACGCGCACGACGTCAGGCAACACTTCAGAAAACAAGAACAACTCCGCCAACACTTCCCTTTCGGGCGACTCGACGAGCTCGGCGGCATCCTCCACCACGTCGTCAACGAAATCGACGTCTGACTCCCAGACCTTCGCCTCCCTCGTGCCTGGCGGCATTTCGCAGGCCGCAGGCGCAGGGCGTACCGCCGACAGCATGAACTGGCACAACGCGCGAGGCTTCTCCGGCCAGCTCTCCCTGGATGACTTCCGCCTCGCCATGAGCGCGTTCGAGTCGATGTCCGACGTAAAGGTGTTCTCAAACCCGAAAATCATCGTCTCCAACGGCAAGGAGGCTAAGGTGGACATGACCACCAAGTACCCTAACGTGACGATCGACTCCAACTACACCGGCCTCAATTCGCAGAACCTCTCGGTATCGACCAAGCTCGACGTGATTCCGGGCGAGGACAAGTTCATGTTCGCAAAGGAGGCGTTCTTCAGCTGGGGCATCCAGCTTTCGGTGACGCCGCGCATCTCGCCCGACGGCCTCATCTCGGTGGAGATCGTGCCCACGATAAGCGACTGCACCGGGTACCTCTCCATCAACTCGAGCCAGGAGACCGACACGCCGTACACCAAGTACCCGATAATAGAAGTCAAACGCCTCACAACAGAGTTCACGATGAAGGACGGCGCGACCGCCGTGATCGGGGGCCTTTCCAAGACCACGGAGGAAGATGTCGACTCCGGCATCCCCTACCTTCGTGAGATTCCGTGGATCGGCCAGAAGCTGTTCGGCTGGAAAAGCCGTGGCAAGGTGCAGAAGGAAATCGTCGTGTTCGTGACGATCGGAATCGCCGATCCGCAAAGCCTGCCAACGGATGTGGGCCTTCCCAAGAACGCCATACTTGGCCGCGAATACGTCACGGGGGCACGTCTTGAGCCGGGCGACCGCACAGGTCTCGCGGCAGACATCCTCCAGCTCGACATGACCGCCGTAGACAAGCGCCGCCCGAAGGCGGATGAAGCCAAGCCTGCCACGACTGATGCTCCGCCCAAAGGTACAGTCAAGATAACCGTTGTAGATGAAGCAGACTCCAAACCGACCCTACAGGGCAATGACGACGCCGACCCAACGAAACTTGTTCCCGAACAAAGCATAGAGAAAGCATCACCCGTGAAATAGGAGACCTATCCATGAAAAAGCTGCTACTAGCGATAACTTTCACGACAGTTCAACTATCTGCACTCTTGGCAGGAACGGTCATCTATGTTGATGAGACCAACACGATTAACAATGTCAAGGTTATTAGCCATTACACCTATGATCTCTCTTACGATCCTCCATGTGGCGCTACAATTCTCAGAGCACGCGATATAATCTCAGAAAAATACACGATCCCGAATATCCTTCAAGTCGGCAACCAAGCATTCGTGGTGACAAACATAGCCGACTCGGCATTTGCCGATAACATTGGTTTGTTAGAAGTTGAAGTACCAAACACAATCTTGAGCATCGGTGCATATGCTTTCGCCAACTGCACGGCACTTGCTGAAATCTCCATTGGTTACGGCATCCGCTACATTGGCGAACGTGCTTTCGTAAACACCATAATCACCAAAATACCAATACCTGATTCACTCCTAGACATGGGTGGGAACATTTCAGCAGGCACTCTCTTCACCTCAGCAATAACTATCTCCGACAGTTCGCACTTCACCTACTCCGACGATGGCGTCCTCTACAACAAGGACATGACGAAGCTCTACGCCTGCCCAACGCGCGCGGAAGGAACGATCACCATACCAAGCACGGTCACCAACATCTGCCAGGACGCGTTCTTCGGCTGCTTCCGCCTCTCGTATCTCAACATCCCAGAGAACGTAAATACGATTGGCAACGATGCTTTCAACGTGTACGGAATCTGGCCGGGGCTGTCAGCACCAGAGTCGACGCCCAAGCTCCAGTCCATATTCTACAACGGCCCCGTCCCCAGCGCCGCCGATGACATCTACGAACACGCCCCCGCCGATCTCGTCACCTACGCCTTTACGGACGACTGGCCAAGCACATGGAAAAATCGTCCCGTCACAGTAATCGGCGAAGCAAACCCGCCAGTGCTTTCGTTCCGTGACAATGACGGGATAACATGGTACTACCGCATCGTCAATGGGGAGGCGACGATCTGCAATGAAGACGCAAATGGCAACGCCATAGCCGCAATCAGCCCGACATCAACATCTGGAGCCCGCTACTACGAAAGTGAGGACTCGGTGAATTACCGTGTGGCGTTGCGCATCCCGAACTCCATAAACGGCTTTGCGGTGACAAAAATCGGAGATCACGCGTTTGACGGATGCAAGGCGGTCACAGCCATAGGAATATCACCATCGATACAGGAAATCGGCGCCCATGCTTTCAGCGGCTGCACTGCCCTTCGCGCGATAGACGGCAATGACAACGTCCCATTTTGGGCAGCAGATGGCAAAATTGCGCTTCCGACAGGAATAGCCAAGATCGGCTACCATGCATTCGAAGGCATGACGACGCACTCCCTGTCAATCCCATACACAGTGAACAGCATTGACGGCAACCCGCTCGCCGGGATGGAGTTCGTGACGACAGTCGCGGTAGATGCCGCAAATCCTAAGTTCCATTCATCCGGCAACATCGTATACAACAAGGGGAAGACTTCCGTGATAGGCGTTCCCGCGAACTATGACGGCTCGTCCATCGCCTTCCTCGCTTCCGTAACCGACATAGGCGAAGAGGCGTTGTACGGGTGCGCTAACCTCAACCCCATCCCCCTTCCCGCCGCACTCGAGACAATCAGCTCCAATGCGTTTGCCGGATGTGCCGGCGTCTATGCGCTGACTATCCCATCCACCGTCTCGGCAATGGAAGCGGCATTCGATGGATGCACTTCTCTCACAAAAGTATCATACGGTGGCAATGCGCCTGCCGCCCCCGACAATCTCTACGCCGGCACGCCGGAGACACTCACGAGCTTTGCAAATGAAGATGCAGGGTTCACGGCTGAAACATGGAAAGATCGCCCAATCGTGCTCAAATCCTCCGCTGATGGCGGCGATGACGAACTGAGCTACGACAACGGCATCGCCACATGGTACTACCGAGTGGTTGATGGCACGGCTGAAATATGGCGATCGGGCGGCAGGACGGCGATTGTGAGCGACGATCCCATCATGAACCTCACCCTGCCAGACACGCTTGGCGGCTATATCGTCAAAGGCATCGGTGATGGCGCGCTCGCCAACCTGCGCGGCATAACTTCCATGTCAATCCCGAACACCTACGAGTGGATCGGCGACTACGCGTTCTCCAACTGCACGTCGCTGGCCTCCGTAAACCTGGGGAACGGCGTGACGAAGATAGGGCGATGGCCTTTCTACGGCACCAAGATCTCTATGCTTGCCATCCCAGACAGCGTATCGGAAATCAACGGGAACCCTGTCGCCGGATGCCCGCTGATGCAGGAGATTTCCGTTGCATCCTCGCACCCCTGCTTCGCGACCGAAGATGGCCTCCTCTACGACAAGCGTATGCTCACGCTCATCGCCTGCCCTGCTGCGAAGGAGCGCATTTCTCTCCCGGAAACGCTGGAGGAAACCCGTGAAGACGCTTTCTACGGCTGCCATCTTCTCGAATCGGGCGGCGGCAGCGCAATCGTGGACGGCGTTGAATGGGAATTCAACCTGAACGACGACGGCTCGGTGTGCATCACCTCCGCGCATGGAGGATCGGGAACGGTCGTGGTTCCGGAGAAACTGGCTGGACGTTCCGTCGCAGATATTGCCGATGGCACCTTTGCCGGCTGCTCGAACGTTACGGAGTTTGTGTCACACTCTCCGGCCTTCCGTGCACGCAACGGCGTGCTATACTCGGCAGACGGCACAAGGCTCGTATGTGTGCCCGACACGCTCGTCCTCCCCCACACAATCGTAACCTCGAACATCGCGATGAGAGTCGTTGACCGCATTGATGCCGTAGCAACCGGCGAACTCCCATACATCGTGCTGTCCTCGGTCACCAACTCTCCCGTGACGAAGGTCTCTACGGAGACGGTCAAAGGCGACATTTCCCTTGATTCTCTTCTATACGGCGTGACAAGCATCAGCGGATACGCCTTCAAAGGCATCAACATCTATCCAATATCAGTCACTACCAACAGAACCTCTTCCGGCAGAGCCGCGCCAGGCGATGGCAGTGCCGATGCCAAACTCACAAGCGATATTACAATCGTCTCGGTTTCGCGCTCAACCCAGATCGAGGTCGACACCGCAAGAGTGACGGTCGCCAGCGATGCTTTCGCTGACAGCGGCGTGACATGCAAAGAAACCTCGGCGCAGGAGGATTCCCCCGTCGCCGTCTTGCGCCACACTCTCATTTTGCCGGACGCACCTTCAGGAGCGGCCTCGACCTATTCAGGCTATGTCACAGACGCTGACGGCACCCCGCGCGGAACACTTCTGCTGAAGGTGGCAAAGGCAAAAAACGGCGTATCAAAGGTGACGGCTGAAATGCAACTTGCCGGACAGAAGAAGAAAACGGTTAAAGGTTCGCTGAACATAGCAGATGGAACAGTAAGCGGACTTGACCTGTCGGTAGGGGAAAACGGAATGGCAGGTAGCTATGGTGGTTACAGAATTGAAGGTGCACGCAACCTCTTCGCCTCGAAGCGGCAGGATGAAGTTGCAGCGGCAAGCCGCGCGCTTGCAACATGTCCTGACGTGCTCAATGTCGCCTGGAATGACGGTTTCCTGTCGATGAAAATCACGAAGAAAGGCAAGGTGTCGGTATCCGGCACGCTTTCCGACGGCTCGAAGGTATCGGCGAAATCTCAGCTAACGGTCGGAGATGAATGGCTGTGCATACCCGTGTCGTTCACGAAGAAGCCGCTTGCGCTGACGGTATGGATTCCACGGGAAGGCGGAGAGGTACAGGTTTACGGCCCTGCAAACGCCGTTGCAGGCGCTCCGGGACAGCTGAATGACGGCGCGAAGCTGCGATTCGACTGGGAAACCGCCGGGCAGATGGTTTCCACGGCATTCTCAACCGGTGCATCCCAGACCGTTGACGTGGCTACTGAAGACCTGCCCGACGGCGTGACGCTCGTTGGGAACCGCAGCACGTGGACCGCACCTGGCGACATCTCCAACCTGAAGCTACGCTATGCAGCAAAGACCGGCACGTTCAAAGGCTCGTTCAAGGCGTACCGCATTCTCGGCGGCAAGCGAAAGGCCACCACCGTGAAAATCGCCGGAGCCATGATTGACGGCAGCGGATACGGCTTCGCAACAATAAAGAAGGCCGGTTCAATTCAAGTTGAAATCCGCTGATCCATTCGGATCAAAGCTCGGTCAAGGAGCCTGGAATATCTCGGCCATGCCGGGATCAAGCCAGTACTCGCTCGTGTAGAGCGCGGCGTCCGACACAGTGCCGTCCGAGCGGATGTACTTCGCGCCAGGGACGAGTTCGAGCTTGAGCGTAAGCTCTTTGTCGGGGCTGCGGTTCACCACCACAAGATACTCCTTGCCGCCGTTGAGGAGCAGTGACACCACGGCTCCGCCGTCCGGCGTTGAGAGCGACTTCACCCAAGCCGGCAGGTCTCCGGCCGATAGCGGCGTTGTTCCGGGCGGGATGAACCTGCCCGTGAGCCTCTCGCCCTCGCCCGGCCACGGAACGCCGGTATGGCGCACGCGTTCCACCGTCGCACCGAGAAATACGAACGCCCGCGCCTGCAACTCCGCGTTCACGCGGCGCATGCGCTCGTAAACAGTGGAGCGCTTCCAGTCCTTTGCGAACGGATGCCCCTGTGCAAACATCTTCCCCAGCTCCCTCGGCGACGCCCTGTAGTTGTAGTACCACAATCCCTGCGCTCCATAGGCGAGGTTGGAGTACTGCTGGAGCCGCAGATGGGCCTCGGTAGGAATCGGATAGTCGTTGCCCTGCTTGTGGCGGAGCGCGCACGACAGCGCAAACGCCCAGTATGGCCGGCCGGTGCGCTTGGACGTGTCGAGCACGGTTTCAAGCGAATGGTACCAGTTCGTCTGGAGGTGGCAGTCACCCGTCGCCGGTCGGAACTGCGCAGTCGGGAAGAGTCCCGGGTTCAGCACGGGGTACTGGTCGAAACTCAGCACAGGCGTAGGAACCTTCTCGATGAATTGACCGATATACTCCTCGAACGTCGGCACGTGGTACCAGCGCTGCATACGATCCACGCGCCCGAACCAGTTCACGATGCTTGGATGCACGGAATCCACCGCCTGGATGGCGCGTACCGCACGACCGAGGTTATCGAAGTCTTCCACGCTCGGCTCGTCTCGCACGTAGTACGCCATGAGCGCCGGATGGTCCTTTACGGCTGCGGCTAACTGCGACCCGTCAGCCTCGAAGAGCTTACGGTTGGACAGGAGCAGCTTGATTCCCGCTCGCTGGGCGACATCGAGGTATTTGCGGGCCTGATCTGCGGTGCCGAAGCTCTGCATGAGCGCAGTAAGGCCGCACTCCTTCGCTTCGCGGTAGCGCATCTCGAGTTTTGGCGTGGTGCCGGGGAAACCGCTGTATCCCATGATCGGAAGCTCGCATGCGGCATTGCCGGCCAAGACAGCCGCAATCACGCCAACTCCTGCAACAATACGTCTCATTTTTTCTCTCCTTTGATGTTCGCGCGTCAGCTGAAGGCGATCTCGTAGCATTCGCCGTTGAAGTTCCGACCGGCGATCACAACCGGCACCTTGCCGTTGAAAGTCCCTTGCCACTCGAAGTGCAGATGGCCGCAGAGAATCGCCTTGAGGTTGTCGCGTCCCGCAAGGTACTCGAACAGCCGCCTGAACGCCTTTGGTGCCCGCGACTTCTGGAAGTCTTCGCCCATCATGAAATACGCCGTGAGGTTCGTCTCCTTCGGGTAGTAGCTGGCATTGCGCGCGCGGTGCATCGCCATCATGTCGTCGTAGAGCTTCCTGGAGAACGGAGGCATGTGGCACATCAGCACCGTCGGCATGCCCTTCTCCAGCTCGGCCTTGATCATGTCCACCATCCTGTCGCGGATGAACCGCGACATCTCGCAGTTGTCGAACGCCACGAAGTTCACTCCGTTGATCACGCGCGACGCAACTACGAGCGGATTGCCGATCACCTTCTCGTAGCGGGCGCGCAAGGCGTCCTCGGCCTTGGCGGTCTGCCCGTTCATGCCAGGAGTGTGCAGGCCGTGCCCCTCATGGTTGCCGAGCGCCGAGAACACGTCGGCGCCTGCGAACGACCTTTCGATGCACGCTATGTTCGCCTCGCTGCGGAAGTCAAACAGGTCGCCCGTGTTCAGCATCGGGATGCCCTTGCGCTTCGCGTACGCAAGCGTGGCGGCAAGCGACTGCACGGCGAACGGGAATCCGCCGCGCCCGAAAACGCCGTGGTTGCGGGCCTCGTACAGCCGCAGCTCGCGCGCGCCGCCGGCAAGTATGTCGGCGGCGTCCGCCATGCTCACGTGCGTATCGGAAAAGTGAAGCGCGCTGAACGGCTTGTCCGCTCCGACCTTAAGCGACAGCGGCCTGGGCTGGAGAAACTCGCCGATGAGATTGTCCTCGACCGACGCCTTGAGGTTCAGGCGCTTTATGCGCTCGAGCGGCTGCGCAGGGTCCGAGATGGCGGCGAACGTCGGCGCGATCAGGCTCCCCGCGCCGAGCGCTATGAAGCCCCTTCTGTTGATTTCAGTCGTTTTCATGCGCCCTATTGTACCACAAGTCAGCGGAACGTGAGCGTGGTTCCGAACGGTTTCTCGCGTCCGACAACGGCGAACCATCCAAGGTTCCAGTTGGCCGAGCTTGGCGCAGATACGTTCGCGGGGACCACCGGCCAGCCGCGCCGCGCCGCAGTGCGGCCAACAAGCCGCCAGCTGCCGCCAGGCGTGCCGTCGTGCCGGTACACGCAGAGCTGGACGAGCTCCTCCGGAATGTCCTTCGGCAGACGGAAGTGCAGCTTCGCCGAGGTGAACGCGTCCGGGTTCACAGGATCGTCAACCTCCGGGCCGTCGGTGAAGAGTCCAATGCGCCATACGCTCATCACGCTGCCCGATCCTGCGACGGAGGGAAGCCCGGCAGGGATATCGCTGCGGTCGGTCGCATACAGCTCAGAGAACACGAAATTGTTCAGCGCCGCTCCTTCAAACACGCACGAAAACGTGTTGGAGAGCCGGTTGGATGTGGTGGCGTTGCTGTACTCGTTCGCATAGTCGAGGTCGTAGCAGTCGCCCGTGCACTTGTAGCTGGCCGTCTTTCTCGGTAGGCAGCGCGGCAGCTTGAGCCGCCCCTTGTTCACCGCGAACCACCCGTTCGTGCCGGAATAGTTGGCTTGCGTGTTTCTGTAGGACATTGCGGCAAACCGGCTGAAGTCCAGATCGCGCTCCACACCTTCGCCATCGGCAATCACCTGGCCGTAGTGGACGATACAGCGCGTGCGCGTCGATGTCGGCCATTCCGTGATCATTGCGCGCGGATTCTCATATGCGACCTTGCCCCAGCCGCGAATCCAGGCGGAGACGCTCGAAAGCCGCTGGTTGAGGTATATCGGGTCGAGAGGACTCTTCCCGTCGATAATGAGGGATCCGCCGCTCATCTTCAGTATTCCGCGCGAGGAATCCGAGTTGCAGCCTATCTTGATGTAGGTGTTGGACACGACCGCCCCCTCCGCTATCTCAAGGATGCTGGTCGCTGCATCGGCGCTCACGGCAACGGTTATGTTCGAGACCTCCAAGACCGAATTGCCCGCCGCCTTCAGATGGCTGAAGCTCCTGTTGCCCCTGCCCATCTGGATGTTTTCGCAGCAGATGCGCCCGGTCCCTTCCGTCGTCAGATATCCGCTCGAATCGTGTTCCCATCCGATATACATCATCGGCGAGTCGATAATGGCGCTGTCGGCGACCGTCACGATGCCTGTAGCGTTCACTGCCCTTCCCAAGGATACGAAGTTGCTCACCACAAGCGATGAAGAGTCGTGCAGGTCAATCATGCCGGTTGCGCCGGGCTGGCTGCCGAGAAACATGTAGTCTCCCGCCGACTCCACCGCGGAAGCTCCATGTAGCGACAGCTCTCCGAGCGCGCCTTTGCTGCTTTGGGCGTTCCCGTGGCCCAGATAGAAGTTGGAGGCGGCGACCAGACGCGAGTTGTCGCGCAGCTCAATTCTTCCGTGAGCATTCGAATAGCAGCCGACCACCAACGCGCCTGCCGTGTTCGAGATGATGCTCGAACCGGCAAGTGTCAAAAGCCCTGTCGAGCATCCGCCAGAATTGCCGCACACATACAGATAGTTAGCCGCCCGCACGCGCGCCGAATCCTTGATGTGCATTTCCCCCACGCCATAGACAGATGTGCCCAAGTTGCACTGTCCGTTGAACGTCGCAGACGAGTCGCCGGATAAGGTAAGAGAACCGAATGAACCTGATCCACCCGCCCCGATGTTGCAGTCTGAGTTGAATGCGCCCATGGAGCTATCGGCGAACTCCACGATGCCGGTCGAGTTCGCACCTCCGCCGAGATTGCAACTGTTGCCAAAGGTCGCCGTCGCATCATCGGCAAGCGAAAGGACTCCCAACGTCCGGGCCGATGAGCCGAGATCCATCGCTTTGGTTGTCGCAAACGCCGATTCGTTCGAGAGCGTGATGTATCCCTTGCAGCCAGCGGCGCCACCTACGGTGTATCGAGTCGCGCCCGACACCCGACTGCTGTCGTATAGATTTATGGTGGTGACGCTGTTGCCGGCATGGCCGATCTTAAAGATTGGCCCGGGATCAAAAGTGCCTGACTTCCGCATGATGATCTCGCTCTTGGTGTTGGAGGCGTTACCGGACCATGTTTGTGTGCCGCTCCCGCAAACCATTGTCCCTTCGTTGAGGATCGTGCTGTCGCCGCCAGTTTGTGTCGCCAGATAGAAACTGTAGCCACCTCCGCCCGTCTTGTTGAACGTAGCCCCCTCATGGTTGTAGAAGAAACTCGGCGTGTTGCTCACGCCCATGCGGAAATGCGTGCTGATGTTGACGGTGCCGAAGTTGTCAAAACGTGCCATGCTGGCCTTTGCCCCACCGGCAGGTCTGGTGTACGACCCCAAATCAAGACTTGGCGTATTGATCGTACCATAGTTGGTGACAACTCCTACGGCACCCGGCGAAAGTGCGAGCGAAAAGCCTGATGACTCTTTAACTGTAAGGCTTCCACCCTGTTCCACATACAAGATAGCATTATCGACCCAGCATTTTGACACTGTCGCCGCCGTTGCCGCCTCAAGGACGAGCGGATGGACAAGAAGCCCGGCATCCGCAATGGTGACTACGTCGGCAGCCCCCGGCTCTGAACCGCCCCAGGCGGTGGCATCCGACCACAGGTACGGCGGAGTGCCGCTCGGCGTGTAGCTCTTGTCGGCGGCAGTGGCGGCGAGGGCAAAAGCCCCGACCGCAATGTTCAGCGCCGCATTGGCGAAAGATTGTCTACGCATCATACAGTTTCTCCTTTCCTTGCTTTCATGGCGTTTCAGGACACCATGCCCTAAAACCAGTTTCTTTCATTTTTGCTATAAGTTGCCGCATTCGTCCATCTCGTCGACCGGATATTCGAGCCACACGCGGCAATCGCTCGCAGCAGACCAGTCGCCCGCCGCAGACGCGAAATCGCAGAATCCGATCGCGCGTGGAGTCTGCACACGTTTTGTGCCGAGATCAAGTCCAAGGCGCAGCGGTACGGTGAAGGCGAAGAACGAGGGCCATGCGGTGTCAACCGGCGAAGGCACCATCCGAGGCTTCATGTCTTCAAGGCCATCAGGACCGTACAGCGGCACGACGCTGGCGTGGATGTTGCCGTCGCCGAAGCGCGCATCGCGAGCAAATACGAGCGGACCGCGAAGGAATGCGAGGTGGCGCTCGAACTCGACAGGGCGCAGCGTCATAGCGAAATCAAGCGTGACGGCGTCGCCTGGCTTCCATACGCGCTCCTCCATCCGGTAGCGTCCACCATCCTTCTCCCAGGCCGGAATGCGCAGCTTCAGCGCGAAACGCACCTCGCGCGGCGGATCTACGCGAACGGTCACGCGGCCGCCTCGCGGGTAGTCCGTATCGACTGTGAAGCGCACGGTCTCGCCACCCGCCTCGGCGGTGAACGTCGCCGGCACGTAGAGGTCAAGGCATACGCCGCCATTCTCCTCGCGGGCCATGTGCTCCAGCAGAGCCACGAACCCGCGTGGCCCGTTCGCGATGCAGCAGTTGACTGGCAGACCGCACTGGTAGGCGCCGCGCCCTCGTCCGCCGATCAGCGGACAGTACTTCGAGAACGTGTCACCCTTCTCCGAGAGCGATGCGAGATAGGCGTTGTAGAACGTGCGCTCGAACTCGTCGGCCCAGCGCGGATCGCCGGTCTCGTCCATGAGCGAGCCTAGCAACCGCAGCCAGGTAGTCGTCACGCACGTCTCCATCATGTCGAAGGCGGGATGCACCTGCTTCCGCCGGCCATGGTACCAGCACTCAAAGCTTGCGCCCGATCCCGCTGCATTGATCTCGGTGTCGCGGATGTTGCATGCCGATTTCATCACGGCATCCAGCGCCCGCGCATCGCCGGTCGCGCGAGCATATTCCAGCAAGCCCTGATAGCAGCTCATCATCTCATAGGCCTTGCGCCCCTGGCTGCGGCTCCACCAATTCTGCGGCTTGGGCCAGCGCGACCCCACGTCCACGCCGGCAATCGCCTTCGAGATAAGCGCAGGCCCATCCTCCGCATTGTCCATCTCGCCAACGATGTATTTCGCAAAATCAAGGTATCTGGCATCCTTCGTGCGGGCGTATAGCCACATCACCGGCTCCAGCACGCTCATCGCCGCCATGCCGCGGTGGTTGCCGGCGGAATGGATCGGGCGCAGACCCGGACCAACCTCCGTCATCAGATGGTCGCACGTGCGCCGGGCGGCGTCAAGGAGCCGCCTGTCGCCTGTCGCGTCGTACTGGAGCATAAGTCCGAGCATCACATACTTGCGCCCCCACACGTCCCAATGCACCAGATGCGCGTCGTCGCGATAGTTGCCGAGATAGCCGTCGGCGCGCTGCGCCTTGAGGATGATTTCTACGGATGCGGCGATCTTGGCCTTTAGCGCGGCGTCATTCGAAAAGGCCGCGAGCGGCACGGCCCCGTGCATCCACTTACCCCAAAACTCCGTCTGCCACCAGCGCTTTTCGCCCTTGCCCTCGAACGCCTTTGCGTACATATCGGCGTCGGCCGCCTTCACGCTGCGCTCAAGGCAGTCACGCAACCGCTCACCTACGCGCCCGCCTACGCGTTCGACCTTGACCGCCGCCGACACCGAAATGGCACACCACAAAAGGCCGCACGACATAATCGCATTGGCGAAAGATTGTTTGCGCATGATACAGTTTCCCTTAAAAAAAAAACAGTACGCGAAATATATCATAACCGTTTTTTTTTTCTTGTCAAGCGTTTTTGCCAGTTTTGCCAAAACAATTGCCAGTGAAGATGGCAGGGCGCGGTGACCCTAACGCGGAAAACGGGAGGGCGCGTGTCCCCACGCGCCGCTC